>NZ_JBNQGD010000087.1:0-3415 GCF_050436765.1 Arachidicoccus sp.
AACCGGCAATTTATCGTTGAAAAAAAAAGTCGTTAAGGAAGTCTAAAAAATTACTTCTTGCCTTTATTTTGTATATAATCGACCAGGTTTTTACCTATAATTTGGTGCCACCCAATGCTAAAATTCTCTTTTGTTAAATCCGGGTAAATATCCCCTCTAAAAGATTCTAACTTACTATGCATCAGTATTAATAAAGTTTCAGAATTTCTCGCATATAACTCAAAACTCAACAAAGAATTACCTGGGTATCCTCCAAACTTCCATTCATAGCTTATTTTCTTTAAAGGTATCACTTCATCCACCTTCCAAACATGTAGGTATTCCATCCCATTATTCTCTACAGTGAATTTCGTTTCAAAACCCACTACAGGATCAAAAGATTGCAGCATAGGAAAATACCATTCTCTCATTTCGTCAAATGAAGTAATAGCACTCCAAACATTTTCAATTGAAGCATTAAAAACTTGTTCCACAATTAATGGTTCACTATTCATTTTCTGAAAATCAATTTAAAGAAATATTGCCTGAAACTGTATTAGCAACAATCGTTTTGCCCCCACCATTAATCGTCCCTTCCATATGATGATCTGATTTTTGAGAAAAAGAAACAGCATTAAAATTGTTCGCATTGAGGTCACCACTAACAGAACTCAGGTCAATATTGGCTCCTAAAGTATTAGGCATTTTTAAAACAACGTCACCGGAAACAGATTTCACATGAATATCGTCCCCTACAGTTTTTATTTGCAAATGGATATCGCCACTCACGGTGTGTACATCAGAGATGCTACCAATATTATCCCCCGTTATATCGCCGGAAGTAGAGCCCGCTTCGACATTTTCGGCAATATCTTGTAATTCTATATCTCCGCTGACAGCAGAGACTTTGACGCTAGCCAATTTTTGCAATGTCATATCACCGCTTACATTATCCACCTGGACGGCTACGGAAGGAAGTGTATGAATCGAAACCTGAAAACTCAAACCATTATCAGAAAAAATGCGATCAACTTTAGGTTTGATGGAAATATACAATTCACCATCTTCCAACAAGGTTATTTGAATATTATAATATTTATTGGCACGTTCTTGCAACTGCTGCGCAGAAAGTGAAGCAATACCGCTTCCGTTTACATGCAAAGTCACATAGGCCCTGTCCGTTGCATCACCAACAATATGTATATCGGAGCTGATTAAATCTGCCTGAACATTTTTCACGGAAGAGGCCATAAAATATTTGGTTTCCAGCAGAATATATTTTGAGCCGGATTCAAAAGAAACAGATTCTTCCGTACGGTGACGGCCGCCATTCATTTGAATACAGGAGTTGAGCAATAATGCGCAACCTATTATTAAAAATATCTTTTTCATTGGCGTTTCTTTTAGTAAAGATAATTTTTAATACCATAATTCTTTACACCGCTCATCACAAAATCATTGACAGGATGATGCTTAATCTTATTCTGCCAACTTGTTATTGCTATATACATGATATTCACCCGGAGCAAGCGTTACAGGAATAGTAAGCATAGCAACATTCAGATTGGGGCCGCCAAAATTATCGTACCAGGTGCCGATACTGGGGAAAGTGATATTCACGGTTTGTGGCACTACATCAAAATTGCCAATAACCTCAACATTAACTCCATCTTCACCAAGCAACTGAATCCACTTCACGGCACCGTTAAGACTTGTCGTAAAGGTGCTAGTCGTGAAAACTGGGTTCTTTATTTTATAATGAATCAGTTTTGTGTAGACATTATATAGCCCAACACGATCCGGATCCTGCATATAATTCCAGAGAGGCGGCTGATCACTTAACCTTTTGCTATTAGCGGAGCCATTAAGATTGTCATAATCAGGACCTGTTGTAGCATCATCGTATCCGCGCTCACCAAACATCCACATCATTTTAGGGCCAGGAACACTAAACAAGAATGTCGCTAACATGGCATCACGCTGCAAACCCGTTGCCAAAGTTTTTATGCTGTAGCTGCCATTGCTATTTCCATACTGACCATTCTTAAATTGCACACGAACTTCATCATGACTTTCTACGTAAGTCATCAAACCTGTGGGCTCCGTTATACCAAAATTTTCATAGGACATACTTGACAGATCCCAAACCGGCCCCACGGCATAACCCATCGCAGCCTGTGTTCCGGCAGAATTCTGGTTATTCCAACTTATCATCCCCTGCTTTGCCAAAGCATCTACTTCCTTTGGCTCGGCAAATTCTTCCAGGATCAGATACAAGGACGGGTCGATACTCTTTAAATAGGTGTTTAAAGTTGTCAGGTTTTGTACGCGTTGTGCATCGTACGCTGTCCATAAACTTCCGTTTGCATTTGAGTTAGTTTCCGTAAAGCCATTTGCCTGATCAAAACGATAGCCATCGATATGATATTGCTGTACCCAATATTTCAATACATTTTTCGCAAAGTTCATCGTGGCAGGCTTTTGATAATTTAGTTGATAGCCCACACCATACGGATGTGTCATAATAGAGTCTAACCACGGATTATTTTTGGTAGGTGTATTTGTTGTAGCATTCCAATACATCTGGGCCAAGGGTGAAGAACCAAATTGGTCTTCTAAAACAATATCCTGTATCACTGCAATACCACGCGCATGACATGCATCTACAAAAGCTTTGTAGTTATAAGGCGTGCCATAATATTTATCTAAAGCAAACATAAAATTAGTATTGTAACCCCAGGAATCATTGCCTTCAAATTCATTCACCGGCAACAATTCAATTGCATTTACTCCAAGTCTCGCAATATAATCCAAAGTATCTGTCAACGTTTTATAATCGTGGGTAGCTACAAAATCGCGGATCAACAATTCATAAACTACCAGGTTTTTGGGGTTGGGCCTTGTAAAACTAGTCGCTTGCCAATTGTAAGCTGTGGGCTGCGCCTGCATTACACTTACAATGGCGCCATTCGCCTTTGCGGGAAAAGCAGGAATATTCGGATAAACACTTGCAGGAATATATTTATCATTATTCTTATCCAAAATCATGTGCGAATAGGGATCAGCTATATACAAAGAACCATCAATATAATATTGATAAGCATACTCTTTTGTCGGGTCAAGATTGTCAACTTCTACCCACCAGTGTGTACCATCGGTAGAATTAGTCATTTTGTAAGCAGCGCTTGCCGTCCAGTTATTAAAATCACCAATCACATAAACCGAAGTTTTACCAGGAGCGTATAAATCGAATATGGCCGAGGTCCCATTATTGATAAAAGTAACCCCATCTGCCGCCCCTGACGGCACATCTTTTTTAGCAGAATCTACCGTTGGTGGAGGCGGTTTTGGAACCGATGGTTTCTTGGAACAGCCCACCATCATGCCCAAGCACAACAACAGTAACCAGAAACTAATGTTTAGCGTTATTTTGTTT
>NZ_JBNQGD010000088.1:0-442 GCF_050436765.1 Arachidicoccus sp.
TAAAGTTTTCTATAGGCCTATACCCAATCCGGAGCCCGCCGATTCAGCAGAGAAGACAACGTGTAATAGAGAAACTGACAGCGACTAGTGCTCCTGTAATTACGAAAATTCATCTGGTTTACATGTAATTGTAATTACATGCGATTTTCGGTTTTACAAATTACATGTAAGAAGTTTTAGCGCAGATGCTAAATATTAGTCAGCAGCCGGCGGTGAGATAATTTCAACCAATCAGAGCATCTAATTTCCCCTTTTTACTTAAGAATCAATCATCTCCAGGGAAACAGCACCTAGGTCTAGCAAAAATATATATATCTAAACATATAAATCAACATTATGAAGCGAATATCGCCGCCTTAACAACCAAAGATGGGCCGGAGCTCAGGAAAATCAGATCCTCAACAGCAGCTTGATATCGAGAAATGCTTCCAAATCTTAGAGA
>NZ_JBNQGD010000088.1:452-1463 GCF_050436765.1 Arachidicoccus sp.
AGAGTCAAAAAGCGGTTAGTTTACATATAAATTCTCTTCTCCAAGGTTGAAGCTGATTTTTGAGCAAGTCCGGGCAGGCCAAATGCCTCGGGTGCGGCAAAATCAGGGCGGTCAATACAACGCGCATGGCAGAGCATATCGAGACCTGCAGTAAAGCTCTTGAGATCTTAAAAAGAGACACAAAAAGCGTTCAACAAAGGCTTCAAATTGAGAAATTACCTTCTGCTCAAGCAGCAATGGATGAAGCTTTAGTTGATGCAATTGTTATCGACAACCGGCCATTCTCTATATTCGAGCAAGTCAGCATGCGCACTTTTCTTCAACGCGTGAATCCTCTTTATATGCCTCCAAATGCAGATACAATTAGCACCAAGATTATCCCTCGATATTATCAGGCTTTACGAGACCGAATCCTTAATGAACTACGTCGTACTCGATATCTCAATATTACGTTCGATGAGTCAACAAATATCAACAATGAACGCTGTTTTGTGATAACAATTACTACACCGACAAGATCATGGTTTTATTCGCTTAAAAATATGAAGAATCGACAGCTAGATGCGCCTTCTATTGCGGATGAAGTTTATCAACAGCTTCAAGCGCTTCAAAAAGACCTTAATATCAATCAAAATACGTGGACAAATATAAACTCGATTTCTACCGATACATGCAGTACAATGAGAGCAGTTTGGAGATGCTTATTAGAAAAGCCAAATCTTTAGCATATTTTATCTATTCCTTGCGATTCTCATGGCTTACAGCTAATATTCAAAGATTTGCTAGGTCAGAAATCAAGGTGGCCTACAGTCAAAGCAACGTTCAAATCCGCTGTCGAAGTTGTTTCTTATTTCCATAAAAGCCCTTATCAATACGCCAATTTACAAGCGCTGCAAGAAAAGCACTACAAGAAAAGAATAGCACTTATTGCTTCGGTTATAACACGTTGGGGAACTCAATATAACCTCATAAAATCTGTTTTCCAGTCTAAAAAGGCGTTGCAAGAATGGG
>NZ_JBNQGD010000089.1:0-2087 GCF_050436765.1 Arachidicoccus sp.
AAGGTGTTGCTAAAGGAAGTGATACTACCTCTCTACTACCTCCGCCTTCTGCTTATTCGGCGAATAATGCAGCAGTAGGAACCTTTGCAGTACGCGACAATAATAAGACAGGTATCATCAACAGTAGTCTGGATATCGAATGGGAGCCAATAAAACATTTACGCCTTTCTTCGAACGATTCTTATTCAGTAACCTCGCAGGTGAGTGATAACTATCGTCCGGCTTATATCAATGGTGGCCTGGGACAAGCTACTTCTTTCAATTCCCGTGCTTATAATTTGTATAGCAGGAATATGATTTCTTATGTCAATACGTTTAATGAAGACAATACATTTAACCTATATGTATTTAACGAACTGCAGAAGAATCTCTCAAGCGCGGATCAATTATTGGTAAAAGGAACGGCTAATGATGATATAGAAGGTCCTTTAGGCAACAACGCTTATTCATCGTATGGTGGCACAACAGCTTATGCTGACCAACGAAGTTTGGCATTTGGAGGGTCTCTTGAATACAACTATAAAACAAAGTACATAATAGACCTGTCTGTCAGAACAGATGGGACTTCTACCAATGGACCAAATAGCGGTTGGAGCAAAAATCCAACAGTAGGGGTGCGTTGGAATTTTCAAAAAGAAAACTGGTTTAAGAATATTAACTGGCTAGACTATGGGTCTTTACGTTTTAGTTGGGGTAGCAATATTATCCCTACCGGGAGCATCTTTGACGTATATGGGAAATACACTCAGGGTGCAGGATATAATGATGAATCGTCTATTGTGAACTCTTGGGGGAACATACCTAATCCTGATTTTAGGGCCACTACAAGTACTCAGGCTGATTGGGGGTTTGAAGGAGGCTTCTTACATGGTTTCCTGGACGTCACTTATGATTTTTATTATAAGACAGTGGTAAATCAGGTAATGAGCCGAAATATTGCAGATATTAATGGTTTTTCTTCTATCAGTACAAATGATTTGTCGCAGGCTGACTACGGTCATGAGTTATCCCTTAACTTCAGACCTTTTAGTGGCGATCATGCATTGAAATGGAATTTCTCCATTAATGGATCTTATGTTAGAGATGTGCTAACACAACTACCGGGCGGTACGCGTCAGATGATTATTCAGGATCAGAGTACAGAAAATCTTCCGGTACTGTATCGCTTGGGAAGAAATACTTTCACTAATTTATTGTTCAATACCAAAGGTGTATACGCCGCAAATGCTGATGTGCCGATTAACCCTGCAGATGGTAAGCCTTTGCGGGTGATTAATAACGGAGTTGTTACTTATCTGCATGCCGGTGATCCGATTTGGGCGGATCTGAATGGAGACTACGTAATAGATGGTGCTGATCGTGTGGCGGTAGGTGATCCTGCTCCTAAGATTACAGGTGGAATCAATTCCTTCTTGCAATACAAAAACTTCTCACTGAATGTGAATGTATCTTATACATTGTTACGCGATATTATCAATACCACTGCGGCACACCGTTTTCAGGGTTTTGCAGATCCTACCAGCCCGGGTGTATTAGTGCCAATAGGACAATATAACTATTGGGAGAAACCAGGTGATATAGCGAAGTATCCGAATCCATTTGATTTTTTGAATTATAAGGCTGTACAGCCTTTCCGGTATAATCAGACCATGTATATGGAAGATGGTTCCTATTTTAAGGTTAACGACATAACGTTAGGCTATAATTTTAACCGCGATCTAACCAAACGCTGGGGTATTACTTCTTGTCGCGTGTATGTAACTGCAGCTAATGTAGCAACTTTTTCACATTACAGTGGGCCAGATCCGGAAAATGTTACTGATCTAGGATATGATAATTCCAATGGATATCCTAACAGGCGCAACTATACCATTGGTTTTAATGTTCAATTTTAATAATAGTTAAAACAGACAATATAATGAAGTACCTGAATTATTTATTAAAACAATCTCGAAGCTCTGTAAAGCATAAGGGGCGAGTGGGGATGCTCACCATTATTCTGGTATTGTTGAGCTTTGGTGGCTGTAAGAAATTTCTAAATGTAGATGCATTGGATAGCTTATCGGGCAATAACTTCTGGCAAACAC
>NZ_JBNQGD010000090.1:0-31281 GCF_050436765.1 Arachidicoccus sp.
CTTGATATGTATGGTTGGCAAACTTTGAAACCAATATTTGAAAAAATTAGAAATAGGGATATTGCGGAAGGTCAAATGGGAGCTAATGCACCGCTTATAGTGAACAAATGGTTCCCGGCCGGGCATTTACTGTTTTACCTGGCCATGCCATTGCAAATGCGTGTTATCGGTGTTGGAAAATTAGACGATTTACATAAATTCGTTTGGCTAAATAAGGAAATGGGCTTTGTTGCAAAAGGCGGGGATGCTTATTTTATAAGTCCTTCCAATTATTACTGTAATCCAATGGATGTCTACAAAAACGACTTTGCCCAAATAACTCTCGCAAATAAAATCCCACAATATCGGGGCGGCAAACTCGCCCGCTACTGGTATATTTACCATCTAAAAAACGCCACAAGGGATTTAGCTACCCATTTAGATAACATGTGATATTTATTGGGTAAGAAGAAATGATTATTGATGGTAAATTCGAAGATACAAGTCGTGAATTTGGAATTAGCAGCAACAGCGATACACATCATCGTTACTTTATGAAAGGACAGGCATATCAAACATTTAAAACACCACTCTGTATTAAATTCCCCATCAGTACATAAGCTGTTCCAAAATATATAATAATACCGGTCACATCCACTAGCGTCGCCACAAACGGCGCAGATGACGCGGCCGGATCCGCACCTACCCTTTTTAAAATGATCGGCAGCATAGAGCCCGCCAAAGATCCCCACAATATAATGCCTACTAACGCACAGCCAATAGTAGTACCAATCAACATCCAGTGTGGGCCATAGCTAAAGTTCATAATTCCGATCTGATGAAAAAACTCCCAAAGGGAAACACGAAAAAAACCAATAATGCCTAAGATTAAACCCAACACCAAGCCGCTCAAGATTTCCCTGCGCATAATACGCCACCAATCTTTTATGGTCACCTCTCCCACCGCCATGGCTTGAATAATCAGGGTAGAGGCTTGAGAACCACTGTTTCCACCACTTGACATCACCAATGGAATAAAAAGAGTGAGAACAGCCGCTTTTTGAATTTCGTCGGCAAAATGAGTCATGGCAGAAGTCGTAAGCATTTCACTTAGAAATAATATGATCAACCAAGGTGCCCGTTTTCGGATTAATTTAAAAAAGGAAGTATCTAAATAGGGTTCATCCAATGCTTCAGTACCGCCTATTTTCTGGATATCCTCGCTATACTCTTCATTGGCCACCCAAAGCATATCATCCACCGTAACAATACCTAAAAGGATATCATTATCATCCACCACGGGCAATGCCACGCGGTTATTCATTCGAAATATTTTTGAAGCTGCTTCCTGGTCGTCTTTTACATTTAATGAGATGACGCGACCATCCATCAAATCACTAATCTTCATTTCTGGTAAAGCCAATATCAAATCGCGAATCCTAAAGTCATCAACCAACTCTCCTTTTTTATTGATAACATAGATAACGTCAATCGTTTCGGAGTTCTTCCCGTTTTTTCTAATGATGCGAAACGCCTCCGCAACTGTATCCGTTTCGTACACATATATATAATCGGGCGTCATCAAACGCCCCACACTATCTTCGGGGTATCCCAACATTCGAAGCGTAATTTTCACCTCTTCGGGATGTAATAATTTTATCAGATCACGCAAAGCTTTCTTGGGGACCTCCTCCAAAAAGTCTGTACGGTCATCGGGCGAGAGCTCATTGAGCAAAGCTGCCGTTTTATGGGAAGGGAGTTCCTTGATGACTGATTTTTGCGCAGAAATATCCAACAATTTAAAAACGCTGGAAGCCCGGTGAATAGCCATATGCCCAATAATTTCGGCCTCACTGTCAGGATATCTGTAAACCAATTCCACAACATCACTAATATTCTGGTCGTTGAGAAAATTTCCCAATTCCTCACCTTTGCGCTCATGGAGGAGTAATTCAAATCGCGCATCCATCAGGTTTTGTTCTAATTCTTCAGTCATTAGCCAAAATTTGTACAAAACTACAATTTACATCTAAGTAGCTTCTGTTTTATCCAACATTAAATTAAAATATTTCTTGAGACAGCTTCTTTCATTGTATTATCGCCCAAAAAGGAAATAAAAAAGAATGGTCAGCAATATTAATACAAAGAGAGCATCTTTCCTCTTAATCAATGATGGTATCAAAAATAGCAAAGTAAGTATGCCTCAAAGTATCAGCACCAAAGTTCCTATTATTATCAAAGTAGCACCTATAGCCGTTTTCAGGGTAAGTACTTCATGAAGTATTACCACAGATAAAACAATCGTTAAGGCAACACTTAGCTTGTCTACCGGGGCTACTTGCGATACCTTTCCTAACTGCAAAGCCCGGAAATAAAACAGCCAGGAAAGTCCTGTAGCAATACCAGAGAGCACAAGAAACCACCAGTTTTGCTTGCTTAAAGTGGCAACGCCTGAAAACCCCGTTTTAAAAAAAACGATTGTCCAGGCCATTACCAAGACGACTGCGGTGCGGATAGCAGTTGCTAGATCTGAGTCGATGCCAGAAACGCCTTTCTTTGCCAGAATCGCTGTAAGCGAAGCAAAGAGCGCGGCCAACAATGCATATATCCACCACATATTTTTGTTTTACATCCCAAATACGCCTTCATTGATGATTTGCAACATTTCATTTTTATTTTTTCCGGGAATTAGAAACGAAATATTGTGCAGGCTTCCGCCGTAGCTAATCATTCGAATAGGTATATGATGGATGGTTTGGAAAATTTTCAATAAAACGTCTTTCTGTTCTACCACACAATTGCCAACGATAGAAACGATAGATTGATTTTTATCTATCTCCACGGTACCGAAAGGCTCCAGCTCTTTAATTATTTGTTTCAGATGATCAGTGGAATCAATGGTTAAAGAAATAGCCACCTCAGAAGTCGTAATCATATCAATGGGTGTGCGGTATTTTTCAAAGACTTCAAATACTTTTCGAAGAAAACCATAAGCCAGCAACATTCTGCTGCTTTTTATTTTAATGGCAATAATGCCATCTTTAGCTGCTACCGCTTTGGCGCCCTTCGCTTCCACCGAATCCTGAATGGTGGTACCTTTTGCATCGGGCTCCATGGTGTTAAGCAGTTTTACAGGCACGTGTGATTTTTGCGCAGGCCAAATACAAGTAGGATGCAGAATTTTGGCACCAAAATAGGCCAACTCCGCCGCTTCTTCAAAACTCAAGGTTTGGATCGGTTCTGTATGGCTTACGATACGCGGGTCATTGTTGTGCATGCCATCAATATCGGTCCATATCTCGCAAACGCTCGCTTCGATTGCGGCAGCAATTAAAGAAGCCGTATAGTCACTGCCTCCACGTTTTAGATTATCCACTTCGCCACGGACATTCTTACAAATGTAGCCTTGGGTGACAAATATTTTCTTATCCGAATATCTTTTTAATAAGGCTGAAAGGCTCGTTTTTATGGACTTTAAGTCAGGTTCGTCGTTCGCATCGATACGCATAAATTCCAAAGCAGGCAGCAACAAATGATCCACTTTAATTTCCTCCAGATACAGAGAAAAAAGTTTGGTGCTCATCAATTCTCCTTGTGCCAAAATATCTTTATTTAATGCATCGCTAAAAGATATCCTGAGAATAATGTTCAGAAATTCAAAATGCTCTTTAATAATATTTTCCGCTTTTTGCTGAACGACCTTGCCCTTCAGTAGATTTTGGATAAACGCATGATAATGTTTTTCCAGATCATCAATATACTGTTTGGCTTTATCTTTATTGCCATTTGCCAGCTCCTCACTTATCATGACCAAGGTATTGGTGGTGCCGCTCAGCGCGCTCAAAACCACAATTTTTGGTTCTTTGGTTTTCGTCACCAACTCCGCAACCTGGTGCATTCTTTCCGGCTTACCCACACTGGTGCCGCCAAATTTCATCACTTTCATTCGAATATTTTTTCTGTCAAATGGAACCCTTTCATTTAATACTCATTTATACAACATTAGAACGTCCGGTTTCATTTCTACAAATTATTAATTTTTAACGGGCGTAAAGATAGTTCTCAAAAGATAGAATTTAAAAGATAGAAAGACTTTTTTTGCCATCTTCTCAACTTAATATCCCTACACACCGTCCTTTCTTCAGAAAACAACGCTCCAGCAACAACTCACTAAAAATTCCAACCCATTAAAAAAAAATTTGCGAAACCGGAAAGTTGCACATATATTTGCAACCAATTAGTTTCACATAAAAGCGTATAACAATGAGAAGGGATATTTTTCAAGCCATTGCAGACCCAACGAGACGGGCCATTATAGCGTTAATTGCGTTACAAGCAATGACGCCAAATGCGATTGCCGAAAATTTCCATACCACCAGACAAGCCGTTTCAAAACACCTGCGCATTCTAACGGAATGTGCATTAGTGAAGCAAGAACAACAAGGCAGAGAAATTTATTATACACTTGAAATCGAAAAAATGAAAGAGATTGATAGATGGCTTAACCAATATAGAGAAATTTGGGAGACCCGTTTTAACCAACTTGACAATGTATTATCCACAATTAAAAAACAAAAAAAATGAACAACAATTTGCTATTTGATTTTATCGTTGACAAACCATCAAAAACGGTATTTGTAAACAGGGAATTTGCTGCCGAACTTTCTTTAGTTTGGGATGCATTTACTAAGCAAGAAATACTTGACCAATGGTGGGCGCCTAAGCCTTGGGCTTCTAAAACAAAGTTTATGAATTTTGAAGTGGGTGGGCGGAGATTTTACGCAATGGTAAGCCCGGAAGGCGAACAGCATTGGTCTTGCCAAAGATTTACCTCCATCACGCCGAAAACCAATTTCAAATACCTGAATGCCTTTTCTGATAAAGATGAAAACCTCAGTTTGCCCGGTTCTGAATGGGATCTGAATTTCAGTGAACAAAATGGAATTACAAAAGTTAGTATCACCATTTATAATGAATCACTTGAACGTATGGAGCAGCAGATCGAAATGGGCTTCCAGGGCGGATTTACTATGACTCTGGACTTCCTGGAAAGTCTTTTGCCAACTTTATCAAAAAAATAATTTTCGTTTTAAAGCATCTGCCAATTCTACAATAGAGATGAAAACGGAAGTGAATTACCTTACAGCCCCTATCTTATACGGACAGGGGCTGTAAGCTCGCTTAGCAATTCTTATGAATGAAAAAATGCGGCATAAAAGAAGGGGAGTAACATATCTAATAGGGAGCATATAAATGCTTCCTTTTTTTTACCGCTCATGTATTTTTCAATAGCAATTCGTCCATAGAAACAAAAGTTTATTAACTTTCCCGTCATTATCAATTAATAACACCATAACTATGAAACGAGTTTATATACTTTTTTTATTATTGGCGGCTCTCACTTTTAATGCACAAGCACAAACTAACATACCCAAAGACACGGTGGTGACGACACGACACGAGGCTACTATTAATGGCCAACACTTCACCTATTTAGTACATAAGGGCATGCAACCGGTTTGGGACAAAGATGGAAAGATAGTGGCCACGCTTAGTTATACTTATTACGAGCGTGACGGCATTAGCGACAAAACGGCAAGACCACTTACTATTTCTTTCAATGGTGGCCCCGGTTCTGCCTCTCTTTGGATGGAACTTGGCTATACCGGTCCTATGCGCGTAAACTTGGATGATGAAGGACATGCCTTGCAACCTTATGGCGTGAAAGAAAACCCTTACAGCATTTTAGACGAGACCGATATTGTGTATATTGATCCGGTAAATACTGGTTATTCTAGAATTGTCGATAAAGATGCCAAGGGGTCCGACTTTTTTGGTGTAAACGAAGACATAAGCTATCTATCCAAATGGATCCAAACTTTTGTTACCCGCAACAATCGCTGGCTTTCTCCAAAATTTTTGATTGGCGAGAGTTATGGCACAACGCGCGTCTCAGGGCTTGCTAATGCGTTACAGGATCCTTCCATAGGTATGTTTGTCAATGGTGTTATTTTACTTTCGCCCACCGGCTTGGGCATTGAAAGGGACGGCCCTGTAGAGGAAGCGCTTAACATTCCTTACTACGCTGCTACCGCCTGGTATTACAAGAAACTCCCGGCCGATTTACAAAATAAAAAATTGGAAGAAATTTTGCCACAAATAGAAGACTTTACGCTGAATGAATTGTTGCCCGCACTGGCAAAAGGCGGCTCTATCTCAGATAACGACAAAAAGAATATTGAACAGAAACTGGAAAACTATACTGGTATTAAACAAAGCGTCTGGGACAAAAACAATCTGAATGTTTCTACCAACTTATTCTGGAAAGAATTGTTGCGCGATAAAGGCTATACCATTGGTCGGCTCGATTCTCGTTATTTAGGTATTGACGAAAAAGAGGCCGGTACACATCCCGACTTTAATGCTGAAATTCCAGCCTGGACCCGATCTTTCGCGCCAGCTGCAAACGATTATTATAAGAACGATTTGAACTTTAAAACAAATGTCCCTTTCTGGGTATTGACAGGAAATGTGTTTCCATGGAATTCCGACAATAACCACACCGGTAATGACCTGCGTGAAGCTATGCAGGAAAACCCATCACTGCATTTGTTTGTACAATCGGGTTATTACGACGGTTCAAGTTGTAGTTTCTTTAATGCGGAATATAGTATGTGGCAGATCGCCACGTCGAAAAACCTAAGAGATCGCATGACCTGGAAAGGCTATGCTTGCGGACACATGATTTATATGGATAAGCAATCAATGATTGAAGGCAACAATGATATTCGTAATTTCATAAAAAACGCTATTCCGGCAAAAGGTCAATCATCCGATTATACGATATTGCCCGCAAGACCTGCGAAATAAAGTGTTTGAGCGGAAAGTTGACGATTCGTTCATTTTTATGAACTTTCTTTGTTTCAGCTGAATCCCTGTTTTCAACAACGGTCACGTAAATACTTTACCTTAACTTCGTGCTTTCGATTACAGCGAATGACACACAAAGTTAAAGGCATTGTATTGCGTACGATCAAATATGGCGAAACCAGCGTTATAGCTAAGGTGTATACCGATTTATTTGGCATGCAGAGTTATTTGATTAAAGGTTTACGTAAGGCAACAAAATCTTCCACAAGTAAAATTAATTATTTCCTGCCGGGAAGTATTTTGGATATGGAGGTGTATCACAATCCTTTAAAATCTTTACAGTTTTTAAAAGAATTTCAATGGGCTTACTTATATAAAAACTTATTCTTCGATATTGTAAGAAATGCCATCGCGATGTATATGATTGAGATGATAACGCAAGCCATCCACGAAGAAGAAAATAATTTGGAATTATTCGATTTTTTTGAGCAGGCATTTAAACAAACGGATACAGAAAATATCAGCCAAGTGGCTAATTATCCGCTGACTTTCACACTGCAGCTTGCCAAATATTTGGGCTTTCAGATTCACGGAAATTATAATGAACAAAATCCTTTTTTAGATTTACAGGAAGGAATGTTCAGCGCGCAAAAACCGTCCCATGCATATTTTATGGAAGGCGCTTTGGCTAAAACAACTTCTATACTAAAAGATCTACAAAATATTGCGGTCCCGGAATATTTACAACTCAACCGGACTATTCGGCGTGACCTTTTGAAATATTACCAACAGTTCCTTTCTTTGCACTTGGAGAATATAAGCGAAATGAAAAGTTATCATATACTTCAAACGATCTTAGAATAAACACATAACTATACCCATTGTTGTGCGTTTATTTTTTTTAAACAAAAATCACTCTATGAAAAGAATCTTTTTAAGCCTGGCAATATTTGCAAGCATTACTGCGATGGCGCAAGACAACAGCCGTACTGATATTAAATCAGAGATGGCCACCAATGTCCCCAGCAAAAAACATGACTCCACAAAGGTCTGGGACAAGGGCGGCTCACTTTCTTTAAATGTCGCACAGACTTCCTTAAGCAATTGGTCCGGCGGTGGTACAGATGCTTTTTCTGTAAACGCATTTATAAATCTTTACGCGAATTACTTAAAAAATAAAAATAGTTGGAACAACAATTTAAATGTGCAATACGGCTATTTAAAAACTTCCGGATTAAGTGGACGGAAAAGTGCAGATTTAATTGATTTCGTTTCTTTATACGGTCATTCTATCAGTAAAAAACTAGACGCCTCTGCCCTATTTCGCATACGCACCCAAGGTTTCAAGGGTTATACGTATGGTACTGACAATGCAGGCAATGAAACTAAAACGCTCAATTCCACATTTTTCGCCCCGGCCTACATCACTTTAGCACCTGGTCTTACTTATAAGCCTTTTAAAAACTTTAATTTATTTGTATCTCCTATTGCTGCTCGCGCTTTAGTGGTCGCGAACAAACAATTATCAAATCAGGGAGCCTACGGAATAGATAGCGGAAAAACGATAAAATTTGAATTTGGATTTTTACTCAATGCAGGCTATACAGCTAACATTACAAAAACCATCACTTATTCCGGAAATTTAGAGCTCTACAGCGATTATTTAGACAATCCACAGAACATTTATATGTTTATGACAAATACTTTTGCAGCTAAATTAACTAAAGCCATCGCAGTAACCTGGAACTTCAATCTTGCCTATGACGACCATTACAGACCGGTTATCGGTAAAGGACCTAAAATTCAAACGCAATCTATTTTGGGCGTAGGACTGTTGTATAATCTTTAGTTATTCAGGAAATACTTTCCAAAACCGGGCAACAATCAGATTGTCCGGTTTTTCATTATAGGATATAAGAAGTTCAGAGCTGTTCAAAATAATTTACATTTGCCACCGGATGAATGAACATTATTTATACATAGCGCGTTGTTTGCAATTGGCAGCACTAGGCGCCGGGAATGTTGCACCCAATCCAATGGTTGGTGCTGTTCTGGTCTATGGGCATACCGTTATTGGCGAGGGCTGGCATCAAAAATATGGCCAGGCACATGCCGAAGTCAACTGCCTCAATAGCGTAAAGGCAGAAAATAAACATTTAATCGCTCAAGCCACTCTTTATGTTTCATTGGAACCTTGCTCACATTATGGAAAGACTCCCCCTTGCAGCGATCTAATTATTCAACAGAAAATAAAAAAAGTGGTCGTTGGTTGCATCGACGCATTTGCTAAGGTAAATGGAAGCGGGATTGAAAAACTCAGAAACGCTGGTGTAGAAGTCATTTTGGGTGATTGGCAGGAAGAATGTAAAAAATTCAATAAAAGATTCTTTACGTTTCATCAGCAACAAAGACCTTATATCATTTTAAAATGGGCACAAACAGCCAATAAAAAAATCGCTTACGAAAACCAACTAAATACGAAAGAACGCTTATTTATAAGCAATGATGTCACCAACCGGTTAGTCCATAAATGGCGCAGCGAAGAATCCGCTATAATGATTGGAAAAAACACAGCATTATTAGACAACCCTTCTTTGAGCTGCAGAAATTGGACGGGCAATAACCCGATCAGAATAGTGGTAGATAGAAGTCTGGAGATACCGCAGCATTACAAAGTTTACAACAAGGAAGCCACAACTATTATTTTGAATCAAAATAAAAATGAATTGCGTGACAACATACAATTCTGCAAAGTCCCTTTTGGGAAAAACGCGCTAAAAGAATTGCTTACCCTTTGTTATAACTTAAACATACAAAGTGTCCTGATAGAAGGGGGTGCAAAATTGCTGCAGTCCTTTATTCGCGAAAATATTTGGGATGAATGTCGCATTATCACCCACCAAGATTTATGGATTGAAAACGGCTTAGCTGCACCCACAATCGAAAATGCATTTATAAAAGAAAGCTTTAATTTGTCCAATAATCGCATTGAAATGCTACAACCAACAATTTCTTAAACACCCTTAATGGTATCACAAAAAGATTTTTTTCAAACAATACAACAAGAAACAGTCGCCGAATATAAGGATCGAGGTAGCAGATTTTTGGCCTGCGCATTTCCCCTTAGCAATAAATTGGCATTCAAACACAAATTAGATCTGCTAAAAAAGGAGCACCCCAAGGCCAATCATTTTTGTTTTGCCTATCGAATAGGTATCGACGGTAATAATTTTCGCAGCAGTGATGACGGAGAACCTTCAGGGAGCGCCGGAAAACCAATTTTAGGACAGATTGATAGCAAAGAGTTAACCAATATTGCCATTGTGGTTGTTCGCTATTTCGGCGGCACCTTATTGGGAGTTCCTGGTTTAATAAATGCATACAAAACTTCTGCAGCATTGGCATTACAGCTTTCGCCGATCATTAAAAAACCTATTGTGTTTAGATGTACTATCGACTTTGACTATACACAAATGAATGAGGTTCAACGCTGGCTAAAGAATTTTAATGCTCAGATTATTGCACAAGAATTGCAGTTATTTTGCAAAATAACTGCGGATATCCCGAAGACAAATATGGAAGAAGCAAGAAATATTTTCTCGCAGTTTCAAAATATTACTTTCTCGATATCGTAGATGGTTGATAAGTTATTAGAAAAGAGTCGTATACTGCGCTGAAAAAAATGTGCCGGGTGTCAAAGATGCGCACCTGTAACAGCAAAGGCAGGTGTCCGGGCTATTATTAATTTTGTTTGAATGAATAATTTTGGACAAATTCAATTTAGGTGATTTGATAGAATTGAAATAAAGAAATATGAACAATTGTTAGCATCGATAGAACTAAAACTAATGAGTCTAAAATGATGGACTAAGGGCGAAAGTTCTTATTTTTGTCATCCTGTAATTTTTATATGAATTGAAAATATGAGTGAAGAAGAACAGTTAAAAGAAAATTCAGCCTCACAAGAAATTGACAAAAAAGCTGAAGGAGACAATAAACAACGATGGTTTCTACGTCTGCGTAAGGGGATTCAGACATCTACTTCGGAGAAAAAAGAAGTACCTGAAGGCTTATGGAATAAATGTCCTGAATGTAATTATATTTGTACATCAAGCGAACTGGAAGAGAATTTGTATGTATGTCCTAAGTGCAGTTATCATCATCGTATCAATAGCCAAGACTATTTTAAGATCTTATTCGACAATCAAGATTTTACCGAGCACTTTGTAGAAATACGCAGCACTGATTATCTGGAATTTACCGACTTAAAATCTTATGGCAAACGTCTGGAAGAAATACATTCCAAAACAGATTTAAAAGACAGTATCAGTGTGGCATCCGGTAAGGTGAACGGCCAGAATTTAGTAATAGCCTGCATGGACTTTGCCTTTATTGGCGGATCCTTGGGAAGCGTAATGGGTGAAAAGTTTAGCCGGGCAGTCGATTATGCCATCAAGCATAAAATGCCTTATCTGGTTATCAGTAAAAGCGGGGGAGCCCGCATGATGGAAAGTGCTTTTAGTCTGATGCAAATGGCTAAAACAAGTGCCAAACTTACACAGTTGAGCGACGCAAAACTACCCTATATCTCCTTAATGACGGATCCCACATTTGGCGGTGTTTCAGCAAGTTTTGCCATGCTGGGGGATTTAAATATAGCGGAACCGGCGGCGCTTATCGGATTTGCAGGTCCTAGAATCATCAAAGAAACCATGCGTAAAGAATTACCCAAAGGATTTCAACGCAGCGAGTTTTTACTAGATCATGGTTTTTTGGATTTTATCATTGACAGAAGATGCCTAAAAGAAAAATTGGCAACCGTATTACTTTTATTCAAATCTTAAAGGAATATTTTTACTCCTATATAAAATTCAAAAGCAGAAATTGAGACCTATTTTTGCTTTTGAATTTTTACTTTATACAACTCATGGCATCATTAAACAATAGACAAGCCTATTTTCATTACAATATAGAAGATAAATATATTGCTGGCATTGTATTGCTTGGAACCGAAGTAAAATCTATACGGGCGGGCAAAGTAAGTTTCAACGACAGCTTCTGTTTATTTGATAATGATGAGCTTTGGCTGCGTGGACTATATATCGGAGAATATAATTTGGGAACGGTAAACAACCATATTCCTGTCCATGACAGAAAACTACTAATAACTAAACGAGAGATAAAACGTTTGAAAGCGGCTATTAAAGAAAAGGGCCTCACCCTCGTTCCACTCAAAGTCTTTATGAATGAAAAAAACTTGGTAAAAGTAGAAATAGGACTAGCCAAAGGAAAGAAGGTTCACGATAAACGTGAAACACTCAAAAAACGTGATACTGAAAAAGAAATAAAAAGATTCTTAAAATAACCGGGAGCCATTAGAAAGGCAATCCGATACCTAACTGGAAAGCATAATTATTTCTGTAAAGTTGTTTACCCGTAATAGGGTTTGGCGGTATTACATCGGCAAACTCTTCATTACGCCAAGTAAAGTTTTTGATGCTCATCCAACCACCATTTTCGAGTCTGGCAGGATCTTTCAATTTCACGCCAAAATCTATACGAAGCACCACGTAACTAAAATCCATACGGACACCGGTTCCCAGTGCAATAGCGACGTCTTTGCCTAAACGATTGATATTAAATTCTGCATTGGGCAAATCGGGATCTTTTTTAATATTCCAAACATTTCCTATGTCGGTAAATAATGCACCATTGACTTTCACACTTCCCAAAGCAAAAATAGGGTAACGATATTCTAAATTTAACTCTAATTGCATATCACCGTACCTATCTCTGAAAGAACTGGAAGTATCGCTTTGCAGGTTAGAACCCAGACCCAATTGCCGCAAATTCCATGCGCGCATACTATTAGGGCCACCGGCTATAAACTGTTTGAAAAACGGTAGTGTCAATCCAAATTTTCCGGTACTCCCATAATTAACTCCAGCACCGGCAAACGCCCTCATAGCAAATTGGGTCTTCCTAAAATCATAGTGCTTGATATACTCCCCCTCAAACCTAACATAATTGTATATTTTATCGTGCAAAGGTTTAATGAGCCCTACTATTGCACCCGACTCTTCAAAAGCGAAGCGTAGATAATTACTACCCGGTATATGACTATTGGGAAAAGTTACATTATAATTTAATTGCTGGCTAATAACTTTCCCAGTATTAAAGGCCTTAGTTAAATAAGGATTATATTTCATAGCCGTATCTAGCAAGCGCAACGTATCTAGGGAATAAAGTTCAAAGTTAACCGGTCTAAATTGCCAGTTAGCATTGCCTTTTTTCCACTCGTACCCCCAGTTAGCAACGTAAGACCGTAAACGAAAATAATCCTTTCTATCCGTGTAGCTTCCATTTACAGTCAACACCGTACTTACCGCATCCAATTTTCTACCACGTATTTTAAAAAATGGCGTAATGAATCTAGGGAAGGAATAGGAATGTGAGCCTGCTATTTGCAAGGTTTGTAACAAATTATTGGATAAACCTGTATTTGCAATATTCAACTCTACACCAGTACGTAGATTGGTAATTGATTGTATAGCTCTTCGCCATACATTTCTATTTCTGTAGGTAAGATTTACCGCTAAGCCAAACATATTGGAAGAAGAGATAAAGTCCCCTGTGTTCCAACTACCCTCCAAATCGGTTGTAATATTCTGTTTAATCGCAGGTATCATAAAAATATTCGTGTTCAGGCTATCTCCTTGAATGCGGTTAATGTAATCGACCTGTTGCCAGGAGCCTATCGCATTCAGATTATTAATAGTTTTAAAGAAACTGCTATCTTGGTACAAATCGCCATGGCGAAAGTATAGATGTTCCAGCATTGGCCGAGGGACGAATTTTCGCTCACGGCTGTAAATAGAAACATACCTGTTGCGCAACGGAAAAGTATCCGTAAATTGATTTAGGTGCAATAAAGTAGAGTCGGGAATTTCATTTAGACGTGTCTCGGGAAAGAAATTCACCTTTCCTATTTTATATTGTACAAAGTCTTCTTTTGAGGAATTGACGAGCAGCGTGTCAGTAGGCTCCCGTTGTTTTATAATAATCACAGCACTAGGATTCTCTTTTCGGCGGGCAGCTGTCTGTGCCATTTTAAGTGCTTGTTCAAAAGGGTCTAATGTAAGTTTCAGCAATGCGGCATCTGTTGTATCTACCTCGGCAATCAAATTATTTCTGGTTAATTTATAATAGCCTATATTCCGATAAGAAACTACCAGCCTGTCCAACTCATTGGCAACCGCTTCCTTAGTGAAACGCGTTTTGTGTTGTATTATATTGGATTTTTTATACCCGGCCATCGCCACTTTTTGCAATGTGGTATCTTTGAAGGCATAGCCCAGCGAGTCGATGACGACTGGTCGGTGCGGATCTACTTGCAAAACTATTGAAACTCTTTTTTGCGTGGGGTTGGTCGTACTGTCTATAGAAATACTATCTGTAAATGACGCCTGATAATAGCCTTCAGAATTAAGATAACTATTCATAAACTTTTCTGATTTCAAAATATTTGTTGAATCAAAAACTGGAGGATGAATAAGCTTTTTAATAATAAAATATTTTTGCACCAATGGCAAGCGCATGCTATCCACCCAATAATTGGCCAGATTGGCTGCTAATAATTTTGCCTCATCTTTAGATAAATTATCCTTTTTTAATTCTATTTTTGAATCGTAAAGGAAAGGTTTCCCGGTTGGCCAATCCTTCACTTTTACAGGAATACATGCCGAAAAGCAACAGCAGGTAACTAAAATAAAAATTATAGCGCGAAATAAAGAATTTGCTTTGCGAGAAATATTCATTATCTATGATAAGTAAAAATGAACTCAAATATATCCAAAGTTTGTACCATAAAAAAACCAGAGATAGAGAAAATGTATTTATTGTAGAAGGACCCAAAATGGTCGATGAGCTATTGAAAAGCAATTTACGTACCATTAAGATATTTGCAACAAGGGGAGAATGGTCAAAGAATCATACTGGGAGCGACTTTCAAGAGATCGAAGATTTTGAATTGAAAAGGATAAGCCATTTTGAAACGCCGAATCAGGTACTGGCCATTGCGAAAAAAAAAATACCTACAAATGACATCATTAATTTTGAAGACCAGGTTTTACTAATGCTCGATGGGCTTCAAGATCCTGGTAATTTAGGCACCATCATTCGTATTGCCGACTGGTTTGGTATCCAAACCATTATTGCTTCAGAAGATACAGCGGATTGCTATAATCCTAAAGTAATACAGGCCTCCATGGGCATTATTTTTATAATTAATATCATGTACATAAATTTAACGCCCTTACTTTCTGAGTGCCCAACAAAGGTATATGGTGCAGTACTCAATGGTGTAAATTTGAAAAAACAGGAACCTATCAAAAACGGGGTAATCATAATAGGCAACGAATCCAAAGGAATACGCGAGCAGGTGCTTCCTTTTATAGAAAAACCCATAACAATTGAACCATTAGGCAAGGCCGAATCTTTAAATGCCGCTGTAGCTGCAGGCATTATCTTATCCCATCTGATTGCTTAAAAATCTAATTATTTAAATAGATCTTTTTATTGCTACTGGATTCAGTATAATCGTTGAGTAAAGAAAGTAAATGGAACTGATTAGCCGCACGATCCTTATTTTGTTCTACGTATTCTATTTGATAATAAATATCGTTATTTAAATAGTCTGTCAAAAAACGAAGCGCCTGCATATACACAACCACTTTACCGGAGAGATCAATATTTTCCAATTCCTCCTGAGTCAAATGAGCGGACATGGCAGTTAAATAACCATCACGTATAGCCTGGTAGAAATCTTTGCGTAAGGTCATATTTTGCAAATCAATTTCCGCCTCAGAAATACTCGGCGTCATGGACCGTACCATATCGCCAATATCAGAAAAGAACAGCCCTGGTTGTGTCGTATCCAAATCTATCGGACAAAAAATTTCATGGGTATCTTCCTTAAATAAGATATTGGCAATCTTACAATCGTGATGTAAGATATGCAGCGGGTATTTAGCGGATGCAGATATTTTTCTGTAAAAATTCACTAAATAGGTATTTTCATAAACTTTCTCTATCAAACTTTTAGCACTATCTATTCTGTCTGCACCGGAAGCACGCAGCGCAGTTTCAAACTGATTAAAACGGAGTGCAAGGTCATGAAAGCCGGGTAAAACCACCGAAATAGCGGATGTTTCCATATCCGACATTTCTGCGGAGAATTTTCCAAAACAATTTGCCACTAGCCAAGCTTCATCGGCACTGGAAGATTTATTGGGGCTATAAGTACTCTTAATAAATTCGAAACATCGCCAAGCCGCATCTCCGTTCCGATAGATCAATTCATCGTCTTGAGTCGTTATTATCCGTGGAAGTTGAAAGCTATTATGTGCTGATAAATGTTTTTGAATTTTCTGATAGTTTTGCTGAATTATAAGTGGTTCAGAAAAAACATTGGTATTTATTTGTTGCAATAAAAAAACATCTCCATTGGGAGCTGTCGTCTTATACGTATGATTTATTAATCCGGTAGAAAGTTTCTTAAGGACAATATCTTGAGCTAAATTGAAAGCTCTTATAACCGCTGTTTCAATCATTTAATAAGTTTAACATCTTCGTTCGTAAATTATTTCACAATCAAGGTAAACCCAACCTTTAAATGTAAAACTCGCTAATTTATATTAAAAAAAAACAGACAAACGATTGTCTGAATTAGCAACTATTTGAGTTACAAACCATAAGAATAAAAAAAACAGCCATACGTAGAAACGAGCGGCTGTTGCTAACCTATGAAAAACACCTAAAAAATGATACAACGGGAACTAATCCCTATTATAAATTATTTTTGTTCTCTTTGCTTTAATTCTCTTCTCAGCATTGCCCGGTAGGCTTTTTCAGCATTAAAAACATCGTTTGCTCGTTCATGTGAGTGGAGTATATCTGCAAAAGAGCCTCTATATTCATCTTTAATTGTTGCCGCTTTTTCCTCAAATTCAGCTTTATTGTGATTACTTTGTTGCCAAGCCGTCCTTATTTGAGCAAAATATTTATGATAAACAGGCCAAAAGGCTTTCGATTCACGTGCATTTAAATGGAGTCGATTGGTAATAAACTCTACCTTTACCTTCTCAACTTTATTATTATGGGTTGAGCCGTTAGTCTGCGCGCAGCAAATATAACAATGAAAAATTAAGATACCTAATGTTGCAATAATTATTTTCATGAGTCACTTTATTTTTATATAATTATTTTCTTATGTTTCGGAATGTAATTTACTTACATTATACTAGAAGTTCGTAGGCGTCTTATCTAAATAATTTTCCAACTCTTCATTCGTCATGGAACTAATTGCTTTTTCCGTATTTTCCGACATATTACCACCTACTACTGTGCTGTCACTTATTGAGTTATCAGTATTAGGCACCGCTAAATAGCTGATAATATCATCTTCACTCAAGTCAGAAAGATTGTCTTGTAAGACTGTATTATTCTGAGAAACAGAGGAGGCATATTGTTTAGCGGAAGGATTTTGTGACCTATCATTCTTATTATTTCTCAAATACAATCCACCGCTCAATACAGCACCTGCAATTACGGCAGCGGCTGCAAAATTCCGCCAAGTCTTCCTATTCACGGTAAGCGGTACCACCTTAATAGTACTCTTTTCAGCAAACTGCTGCTGCGATAATCTGGACGACAGCTGTTCAAAATAATTTTCTGCGATACTATAAACGTTCCTTTTAGAAATTATATTCAGCAAGGGGGCTACTCCCGCCAACTCCTCTTCTATTTCATTTGTCGGCACAACAGTTTTTACTTTTTGTAAGATATTGTCTGCAAATGAATTAAAATAGCCTGCAGGCACAGAATAAGCATTCACATTAGAAAAAGCTACTTCCTGTACTTTCTCTAATATTTGCTGAGGCAATCCGTTAAAATAGCCTTCGGGTACTTTATACAATTCTACATCCTTGTCTATAGTAGATAGAATTGCATCTAAATATTGATTATTGTCTTCCATTTTCTTTATCAACTTATCCTTCGACAATTAGAATGCAGTTTCGTTTAATTTTTAATCGCCATTTTTAATAAATTCTTCAATTTTTTTTGCTGCGTGATGATAACTTGCCTTAAGTGCTCCTTCACTGGTGCCCAAGACTTGGCTCATTTCCTCATAAGGCATTTCATCATAATAACGCAGATTAAACACTAATCGCTGTTTTTCAGGTAATTGCTGAATTGCCAATTGCAATCTCCATTCCAGCTTTTTGGCGTCAAATCCTTCATCAGCTTTAATTTTGTTAGACAGGCCACTTTCTATTTCATCAAGACTTATTGACCCCTTCCTTTTCTTTTGATCTAAAAAAGTAAGGCATTCGTTCGTGGCAATCTTATACAACCAGGTATATAATTGACTGTCCTCACGAAAATTGGTCAGTGCTTTCCACACTTTTATGAATACATTTTGTAATACATCGTTAGCATCGTCATGATCTATAACCATGCGACGTACATGCCAATATATTTTTTCTTGGTATTTTTTTACAATATCAGTAAAAGCCTTCTCTTTGGTTGCATCTTGTTTAAAAAGTTGCAATAATTCTGCATCTTCTAACTGCATACAGATGTTTTATTTTTAAAATAATTATGCATAATATTTCTCAAAAATAATAAAAACCTGTCCGAAACAGACAGGTTTTTATAGAATAATGAATATTCTGCTACTTTATGCGTTTTTACGTGCAATTACTTTTTCTGCAGCGTCTACAATATAATGGGGCGTTAAACCATATTTTTCCAAAAGTTCTTCCGGCGTTCCGCTTTCACCAAAAGTATCTTTCGTGCCTATAAACTCAATAGGTATGGGGAAATTGTTTGTTGCGACATGCGCAACGCTTTCACCTAACCCACCCCAAATATTGTGCTCTTCACAGGTAACAGCGCATTTGGTTTTCTTAATAGATTTTATAATTGCTTCTTGATCTAAAGGCTTGATTGTATGCAGATTGATAACTTCAGCACTAATACCTTTTTCTGCTAAAACACGCGCTGCTGCAATAGCATTCCAAACCAAATGACCACAAGCAAATAAAGAAACATCCGCACCCTCTGCCAGCACTTGTGCTTTGCCAATTACAAAATCCCCACCGTCCACGCTTGTAAAATTTGGCCATTTTGGACGACCAAAGCGTAAATAAACAGGGCCTTCCAGGTTAGCAATAGCCATTGTCGCAGCCTTAGTTTGATTAAAATCGCAAGGATTTATAACAGTCATTCCAGGCAACATCTTCATCATTCCAATATCTTCCAAAATTTGGTGTGTAGCACCGTCTTCACCTAAGGTAAGTCCGGCGTGACTTGCACATATTTTTACGTTCTTATTGCTATAAGCAACACTTTGACGAATCTGGTCATACACCCTACCCGTACTAAAATTTGCGAAAGTAGTCGTGTAAGGAATTTTGCCTCCAATAGTTAAACCGGCAGCAGCGCCAATCATGTTTGCCTCAGAAATCCCCATTTCGATGAAACGATCAGCGAATTCTTTTTGGAAAGGTCCCAATTTGAAGGAACCTGCCAGATCAGCTGTAAGAACGATTACGTCTTTATTTATTTTGGCTATTTCGTAAATCCCTTCCCCAAAACCTGCACGCGTTTCTTTTTCGTTTTGAACTTGAATATCTTGTAATTGCATTTTTTTTAAATAAGATTTATATAAATATTTTAAAGGGTGCAAGATAAGCTTTTCTGCACTATTTTTTCTTAATTGAAAGTTGATTTTTGTTGTTGTGTCAGTAATCCATCTTTTTGCATTCTTTGTTCCCATGCCCAGGCTGTGCGCATCATTTCATTCAAATCATATTTTATCTCCCAATTCAAAGATTCAACGGCAAACTGATTATTGGCATAAATAGCTACAATATCTCCTGGCCGGTTGGGACCGATGATATAATTTAGCTTTTGCCCACTTACCTGTTCAAATGCCTTAATGGCTTCCAATACAGTTACACCGTTACCGGTCCCTAAATTAAAGACATCACATTTGGTTTTATTTTTATTCTCCAACAAATATTGTAGCGCTAAAGTATGCGCATGCGCAATATCAGAGACATGAATAAAATCACGCAGGCAGCTCCCGTCGCGAGTAGCATAGGTCGCGCCAAAAACCGTCATTTGAGGCAGTTTGCCAATAGCCGTTTGTGTAATGGCCGGTACCAAATTCTGAGGTTTTCCAATAGGAATTTCTCCTATTTCGATAGAAGGATGGGCCCCTACCGGATTAAAATAACGAAGAAGAATTGTATTACTATCTGCTACACTGGAAAAATCGCGGATGATTTTTTCCCCCATTTGCTTGGTAGCACCATAGGGGGATTCTGCTTCTTTAATAGGCGATTGTTCTGTTACGGGCATCACGTCAGGACTACCATAAACCGTACAAGAAGAAGAGAATACAAAATTAGGTACGTTAAACTCCCGAACGCATTTTAATATGTTAACCAGTGATTCTAAATTATTCTCATAATACTCCAGTGGCTGTGAAACTGATTCTCCTACAGCTTTATAGGCCGCAAAATGTATGACGCCTACGATGTCTGTATTTTCTTGAAAAACGGCACGTGTATCATCGAAATTTTTTAAGTCTACCTTGTAATTTTTATACTTTTTACCGGTAATTTTTTCAACGCCCTGTGCCAAAAATGTTGTCGAACGGGAATTATTATCTACTGAAATAACATCAAAACCATTTTCAATTAAATCTACCGCAGTATGTGCACCTATATACCCGCAACCACCGGTTACTAGAATTTTACTCATTTATAGCCTCTTTTTATTTTGAAGGTGTTGTAAATTGTGTGTAAAAGTAAAACAGAAGAAAACAATCTCACAAAAAAAGATGTTTTATTTCCGACAAATTTGGCAGAATAACTATGCAGGCAATCCAAATACACCGCGCAACAACCAATAAACCAAAGCAGCAACGAGCGCACTTACCGGAATTGTGAGCACCCAAGCCCAAACAAGATTAACCGTAACGCCCCAACGAACAGCCGACAATCTTTTAGTTGCGCCCACACCCATAATAGCACCGGCCACAGTATGCGTGGTACTTACGGGAATACCCAGAGCTTCTGTTAATATAAGCGTAGAGGCAGCCGCTGATTCGGCAGCAACCCCTTCAATTGGTGTAACTTTGGTGATACGCGTGCCCATCGTTTTTACTATTTTCCAGCCACCACTCATCGTTCCCAAGGCAATCGCGGTATAACACGCAAATGGAATCCAGTTATTTTCCAACATCGTTTTAAGAATAGGCGCATTTTCAGCCAAAGCATGACCACCATTTTTATCCAACAATAAAGCAACGGTTATTAAACCCATCACCTTTTGCGCATCGTTGCCCCCATGGCCCAGACTAAAGGCTGCAGATGAAAAAAGTTGCAATCGCTTAAACCATTTCTCCGCTTTATAAGGAGGCGATTTCCTGGCTATCCAATTTATCCCAATGGTAATAATGAAGGCTAAAAACATACCTATTATGGGAGATAAAAATATAAATAAAACTGTTTTGCCAAGGTTATACATTTCGATTACGTCAAAATGTCCAATGCGCGCCAGGGCAGCGCCGATGAAACCACCAATAAGCGTATGGGAAGAGCTGGACGGAATGCCAAACCACCAAGTAAGCAGATTCCAAAAAATGGCAGCAATAATCCCCGCCAATATGATCGTAAGTGTAATATATTCCGGATGAATGGTCTTAGCAACCGTGTTGGCAACCTTATGTTCTTTAAAAATAAAATAAGCCACAAAATTCCAAAATGCCGCCCAAATTACCGCCTGAAAGGGCGTAAGTACTTTTGTAGAGACGATGGTAGCTATGGAGTTGGCAGAATCATGAAACCCATTAATGTAATCAAATATTAAAGCTAAAACGATAATGACTATTAATAAAGTCGAGAATCCAAACATAAATGATATTTTGGTAAAACAGATTTTTGAAAAAAAGAAAGCCTAAGAAAACGCTAAGAATATTTAATAATAATAGATTCTACTGTGTTTGCTGCATCTTCCATTTTATCGGCGACCTTTTCCATTACCGAAAAAACCTCTCTCTTCTTAATGAGCGCCTTAATGTCTTCTTCAACCTGAAACAATTTTTCAATACTTAAATCATATACATCGTCGGCTTGATTCTCTATACTGTTAATCCTAATCAGGGCATCTGTCATCTTGCGTAAGTGTTTCATATCACGCAACCCATTCACGGCTGTTTGTATTTCCTGTGTACCCGTCTCAATTAACTCAGCCATTTTCTGAATCCCCGTTTCGTTGGGGTTCACATTATAAAAATGTATTTTTTTGGCGGAGGCATAAATGCAATCGGCCACATCATCAAGTGACATGGCCAATGCGTGTACGTCTTCTCTATCGAACGGAGTGATAAAATTGCGACCTAATTCGGTAAAAATCTGATGTGTAAGTTCATCATTTCTGTGTTCCAGGTCTTCTAATTGTGAAACAATCGTTGCTCGTTTGTCTCTATCAGATTCAAAAACTAATTTCTTTATTTGCTGCCCCATCACATTAACGGTTACAGCCACCTTCTCAAACAATTCATAGAAGATTTTGTTTTTTGGCATAAAGATTTTACCAAAGTTGTTTAGTCCCATCTTGTGTACTTTTGGCGCGAAAGTAAACTTTATAATTCAATCTTTTTTTTAAAGCAATATTAAGTTATTATTAAGTTATTATCATTTTGTTGTGAAGTTACCATTATTTTATTACGAAATAATCGTTATTTAATTATTCCTGTAAACTTTAATTCGGCCGGCGTATCATTCACGAATTACCCTCAATACACTATTTTCCCACTTTACAATGGTCGAAGGACTCGCAATACGCTCATCATCCTGCCTATATTTTACAATATAATCTACCTCTTCTGCGATTTTATTGCTTATCTCCCTAAAAATGCGGGGAGAGGGTTCTCCGCTTTTATTAGCCGAGGTACTTAATAGGGGTTTGTCCAAGCCCCGAATTATTTCCTTACAAAATTCATCTGCACATATTCTGATGGCAATCGATAAATCCACCGCAACTACACTAGGCGCAAGCCCAATCGCATTCTCATATACAACTGTTGTAGGTTTTTGTGCCAATTGAAGGTATTGTAGCACTTTTTTATCCAACTCTTTTACATATTGTTGCAATCGTTGCTTACTTTCCACCAATACCACAAAGCTCTTATTGGCAGGTCTATTTTTTATTTCAATAATTTTCTGTACGGCTGCCTCGTTGGTAGCATCGCACCCCAAACCCCATACAGTATCAGTAGGATATAAAATAACTTCTCCATTATGTAATGTATTTAAACAATTAACTACATCTTTTTCAAACTCTTTACTCATAGATGCTAAATTAATCCATGTGAAACATTAATTTTGCAAAATCTTTTTAATTATATAAAAATACACATGAAGAATTTAATTCTAGAAGCTTGGGAAAATAGAGATTTGTTGAAAGATGCAAAATATTCAGACACTGTAAAAGCGGTAATAGAAGAAGTAGATAAAGGTCGCCTGAGAACAGCCGAGCCAACTCCAGACGGCTGGCAAGTGAACGAATGGGTAAAACAAGCAATCTTATTGTATTTTGGTGTTCAAAAGATGCAAACCTGGAATACACCACCTTTCGAATTTTATGACAAAATGCTACTAAAAAAAGACTATGAAAAATTAGGCGTTCGGGCAGTACCACATGCTGTAGCGCGCTATGGCGCCTACCTGGCAAAAAATGTGGTATTAATGCCCAGCTATGTAAATATTGGCGCATATGTTGACGAAGGTACAATGGTAGACACCTGGGCTACAGTGGGTAGTTGCGCACAAATAGGCAAAGGTGTACATTTGAGTGGCGGCGTAGGTATTGGCGGCGTATTGGAACCCGTGCAAGCTTCTCCGGTAATTATTGAAGATGGCTGTTTTTTAGGAAGTCGCAGCATTGTGGTAGAAGGAGTAGTTGTAGAAAAAGAAGCAGTATTAGGAGCAAATGTGGTACTTACTAAATCAACTAAAATAATTGATGTAAGTGGCAATTCACCTGTAGAATACAAAGGACGCGTACCTTCGAGAAGTGTGGTAATCCCTGGCACCTATCCAAAAGAATTTCCGGCCGGAACCTATAATGTAAGCTGCGCCTTAATTATCGGAAAACGCAAACCGAGTACCGATTTAAAAACAAGCTTAAATGATGCCCTACGCGATTTTAACGTGGCGGTTTAATCGAGTCCAGATATATTTAATAAATAACGATGATAATAGAAATTTTAAAATCCAAAATACACAGGGCCATAATTACTGAGGCTAATCTCAATTATGTGGGCAGCCTCACATTGGATGAAGATCTAATGGATGCCGCAAATATAATTGAAGGTGAAAAAGTAGCTATCGTAAATGTAAATAATGGCGAACGTATCGAAACCTATATAATAAAAGGGAAACGCGGTAGCGGCACCGTATGTTTGAATGGTCCCGCCGCACGTAAAGGTAATGTGGGCGACATCATCATTGTAATCTCTTACGCTTCAATGGAATTCGAAGAAGCAAAAAAATTCACACCTTGGGTGGTTTTCCCCAAAGAAGGCACGAATCAACTACCTTAAATAACCTGATTCACTTCAGCAATCCCTTCCAAACATAACAATTTGGTAACTCCATTTTCAATGTTATTTGCTATCTTGTAGCAAATAACATCTGACAATGAAAAATATCGACTTTGCTGCTCAAAAAATACATTCGCTGGAAAAAATGCATCAGATAGTTTCCACGTGGAAACTAAAATCAAAAACATTCGCGTTTACGAATGGCTGCTTCGACATACTACATGCAGGACATGTCTTATCTATCAATGATGCTGCTAAAACAGCCGATTACTTAATTGTTGCCATCAACTCAGATCAAAGCGTTAAGCGATTAAAGGGAGAAGAAAGGCCGATCAATAACGAGCAGGATAGAGCTAGCCTATTAGCCAATTTGCTCGTCGTGGACGCAGTCATTATTTTTGACGAGGATACGCCCCTTAAAGCAATAAGTTATTTATTGCCAGATGTATTAGTAAAAGGCGGAGACTACAAAGTAGAGCAGGTTGTAGGTGCAAAGGAAGTGATTGCCAATGGTGGTAAAGTATTCATAAATCCACTTTTGGAGGGATATTCTACGACAAATACCATCAATAAAATAAAAGCTTAATCCCGCAACCAGCTTTGACAAACGATTTAACGTAATTCCTGTCTTACATCCATGAAAATTACACATACCATTCCGAGAGACATTAGTTGGTTAAGTTTTAATGAACGCGTTCTGCAAGAAGCCAACGACGAAAATGTCCCACTTAAAGAAAGAATTAAATTCCTTGCTATTCATTCTAATAATCTGGAAGAGTTCTTTCGCGTACGTGTAGCGGCATTGCGACGCATGATTGCATTAAGCGGTAAGAAAGTTAATTTTCATTTTGAAGAAAATCCTCAGGCCATCCTTGATCAGATTCAGACGATCGTTTTACGCCAGCAAAATGAGTTTGCGCGTATATGGAACAATATTATCCACGAGATGAATAAAGAAAAGATATTCATCAAGAACATTCACCAACTCTCTGCCACTCAGAAAAAATTTGTGCAAACCTATTTTGATGAAGAAGTTGAATCCAATGTAATTCCACTATTGATTGAAGACCTCCCTACACTCCCCTATCTAAGGGATAAAAGCTTGTATTTGGGCGTGGTAATGAGCAAAGAAAAAGACTTCACCAAACAAAAATACGCGCTCATAGAGATTCCGGTACATGCGCTGGGCCGCTTTGTTTTGCTACCTTCTAAGCGAGGAGAACATCACATTATTTTATTGGAAGATATTATTCGCTTTAACTTGCCTTACATTTTCTCCTATTTTGGTTATGATCATTTTGAGGCCCATATATTTAATGTTACCAAAGATGCAGAATTTAATATTGATAATGACATTTCTACTTCTATTGTTCAAAAGATTGAAAAAGGAATTAAAAATAGAAGAAAGGGAAAAGCGGTTCGTTTCAGCTACGACAAAGAAATCAATACCGGACTTTTAGAATACTTGATCAGGAAATTAAATTTAACGCATAAAGACAATATTATTCCCGGCGGAAAAATTCACAACTTTAGGCACTTTATGGACTTCCCGGACGTATTTCCTTCGGAAAAAACGCGTACCAATATTTCTTTCATTCATCCAGCGCTAAAAGATCGACAACGCATTACGGAAGTAGTTTTAAAGAAAGATATTCTGCTGAGTTTTCCTTACCATTCCTTCGTTTCGATTATTGATTTATTACGGGAAGCTGCGATGGACCCCGATGTGCGTAGCATTAAGATAACCGCATACCGGTTGGCGGTCAACTCTAAAATCATCAATGCACTTATCAATGCCGTGCGCAATGGAAAAGAAGTGACAGTGATGATGGAGCTGCGGGCTCGCTTTGACGAAGAGGCAAATTTGGAATGGAAAGAAAGATTGGAAGAAGAAGGCGTCAGAGTGCTGATCGGCATACCCGACATGAAAGTACACGCCAAACTATGCGTGATCAAAAAAGTAAAAGGTAGCAAAGCCATACAATATGGTTTTGTTGCGACCGGTAACCTGAACGAGAAAACCGCGAAAATATATGCAGATCATTTGCTATTGACATCCAATAAAAATGTAATGGACGATATAAATACAATATTTAATTTTTTATCTAATGCCAAGATGGATAACATCAATGTGCTAAACGGCTGTAAGCATCTAATGGTATGCCCTAATAATATGCGTAAAAATTTAGTGGCACTTATTGATTATGAAATAAAAGAAGCGAAATCGGGCAAAGAAGCGGCAATTATTGTAAAACTCAATTCATTAAGCGACAATATTTTAATTCAAAAACTATACGAAGCAGCAGAAGTAGGCGTAGTTATAAAAATGATTGTGCGTGGTATTTACTGCGCATTCAACGAAAGCAAAAAATTTAAAAAGAAAATCTTTGCTATCAGCATTGTCGATGAATATTTAGAACACGCACGCGCGTTTATTTTTCATCATTCGGGAAAAGAGAAAACATACATCTCTTCCGCAGATTGGATGGTGCGGAACTTAGACCATCGAATAGAAGCAGCCGTAGAAATTATGGATAAAAAATTAAAAAAAGAACTACGTGAAATTATCAATATTCAACTCAATGATTCTGTAAAAGCCAGACGTCTGGACAATCAATTATCAAATAATTATGTACATTCGGAGAAGGCAAAAAATATACGTTCGCAAATAGAAATTTATAATTATCTGCTCAATAAATAATTTGACCTTATGAAACTCGCCGCAATAGATATAGGTAGTAATGCCGCACGTTTACTGATTGTAGATGTTCAAAAAAATGACGACAATCAAGCAATCTTCAATAAAGTAAATCTTGTAAGGGTTCCGCTTAGACTGGGATTCGATGTCTTTGATGAAGGCATCATTGGAGTAGAGAAAAAAGAAATGCTGCTCAATACGATGCAGGCATTCAAACATTTAATGGAAGCCTATAAAGTAAACGCTGTGAAAGCTTGTGCGACAAGTGCGATGAGGGATGCATCTAACTCAAACGATATTGTAAAAGAAGTAAAAAATAAAACAGATATTGAAATTGAAATCATTTCAGGCGATGATGAGGCCGCACTGGTTTTTGAGAACCATATTGCAGAAAACCTCAACAAATCGAATGCTTATCTTTATATAGATGTGGGGGGTGGTAGTACAGAAGTGGATTTTTTTGTAGAAGGTAAACAGGTATACCAAAAATCGTTCAATGTAGGGACCATAAGACTTTTGAATAATCAATGGGCCGATGATGATTGGAAAAAAATGAAGGAAGAAGTTAAAAAAAGTATCAGAAGCAAACTACCTATTACCATTATTGGTTCCGGCGGTAATATCAACAAAATATTTTCTCTGAGCAAAACAAAGGACGGGAGACCTTTATCTTTTAGACGTCTAAAGAAGTTTTACCATGACTTATCGGCGCTTTCAGTCAAAGAAAGAATTCAACAATTAAATCTTAAGGAAGACCGTGCAGACGTAATTGTTCCGGCATTACAAATTTATATCAACCTAATGCGCTGGACCGATGCATCTGAGATATTTGTTCCAAAAATAGGGGTGGCAGATGGTTTGGTGCGCGACTTATATAATGAAATATGCAGGCAGAATTAGCTAAACCATTCGCCCGAAAACCTAGAAATATCGACCTGTGCATCTACCGATTCGCCGGTTAAAATGTTTTGCGCAAGTTGGTTTGCAAAATAAGGTGAAAGCGAGCAGCCTTTAGTGCCCATCCCATTTAGGACTCCAACATTTTTATAGGTTGGATGAAACCCCACAAACGGTCTGCGCTCGGTATTTGCAGGTCTTATACCCGCCAAATATTCTACTACGCTATAGGGTAACTTTAGATTAGCCTTTAAATAAGTTTCTACCTTTTCTTTGAATCCTTCAGAGGGCAAATCATCTAGAAAATTCCATTCATAAGTCGAACCAACCCAAAATAAGTCATTATTTTTCCACGGGACAATACTCAATCCTTGTTTATAAATAAAATTCCGTGGGAGCCCGGGAACGGAAATAATGGCAGCTTCTCCTTTATTATAAGCTGACGGCAATTTTTCAAAATAAGAACTATTTGCAATGGAAGTACCATTACAGTAAATTATTCTCTGCGCAACAATATCTTTGTATACAACTTGATTTTCCTGGACTAAACAATCCGCCTCATTAAAATGCTCGTTTAGCAAAGATGTAACACCTATCAGATATTCGCGCCACAAGGCCAGTAAATCAAATAAATTGACGACAAAAGCGGGATGTGTCTCTCCTATTCCATATTCAAAATTGAAGTATTGCTTCCAATCGTTTTCATTGGCACAAGTTCGCAGGTATTCATTGGGACCATGTCTCAATCGTTGTTCAAATGCCACTTGCATTTGTTTTGTAGCGTGGATATTGAGTATACTGCACCGAGAAATGCAAGAGGGCATCTGCAAAAAATTGCTGATGTCATTATACGCAGCAAATACAAAAGGCATCAATTCATCAATCTTCCAAGTTTTCACGATACGACGACCCGTTACCGGGTTAACAACGCCGGACGCCACACGGGAGGCAGCATTCGGTTTATCATCATCTATCACCAAAACTGCTTTTCCGGCTTTTAATAAATAGAAGCTGAGAAATGTACCGCTTACACCTTGCCCTACAATAAGAAAATCTACTTTCATTTATTTTAAATAATCGCCCCCAAAGGTAATGTATGTAAATAGTAATGCCGCCTCAAGAGAGAGCGGCATTATTATCTAATCAGAATTAATTAATATACTTTTCTTACTTTAATCGTTTCTTTCACCTTTTTTAAAAGTTGTAAGGCTTTGTCAGAAAGCATTTTATCAATATCCAATACCACATAGCCAATAGTATCGTTCGTGCTGAGGTATTGCCCCAATATGTTGATATTATTTCTCGACAACTCGGTATTAATGGCACTCAATACACCAGGTTTATTATTGTGAATATGTAAAATACGGTGTGTGTTGGGATGTGCTTTCAAAGCCAAAGCGGGAACAGTGAGAGAACCATCGCTGATACCGTTTTCCAAATAATTGAAAAGCTTTCTACTTACATCTTCACCAATATTTGCCTGAGCTTCTTCGGTCGAACCACCAATATGTGGTGTCAAAAGGACATTTGACAATCCTTGCAAAGGCGTAACAAATGCGTTCCCTGTTTTCGCAGGTTCCACTGGGTATACGTCGATAGCCGCACCGGAAAGTTGTCCATTTTTAAGGTATTTTACCAATGCATCGATTGCGACACAATGTCCCCGCGCATAGTTGATTAAAATAGAACCTTTTTTGAAATGTTTTAATATCTTTTCATCAATAATTTCCTTAGTTTCTGGTGTTTCCGGTACATGTAGCGATACGATATCGGATAAAGAAACCAACTCTTTCATTGACTTACAAGAGGCTGCATTTCCCAAGGGAAGCTTATTTTGGACATCAAAATATAAAACCTTCATCCCCATAGCTTCTGCCAGAATACTCAACTGCGTTCCAATATTTCCATAACCTACTATACCCAGAGTCTTACCGCGCAATTCGTAACTACCATTTGAATCTTTAAACCACAATCCTTCGTGTGCCGCTTTATTTTTATCTAAAATTTTTCTTATCAATAAAATAGAAGCGGCTATTACCAATTCTGCAACACTTCTTGTATTGCTATAAGGCGCATTGAAAACAGAGATACCTCTTCTTTTTGCTTCTTCCAGATCTACCTGATTGGTACCAATACAGAAACAACCAATAGCTTGTAGTTTCTGCGCCGCAGCCAATACTTTGGCCGTAATTATTGTTTTAGAGCGAACGCCAATTAAATGCACATCTTTAATGGCTTTAATGAGATCTTCTTCGTTTAATGCCCCAGTCATTTTTACAACATCATGATAGCCACTAGACTTAAAAAATTCTACCGCTTTATCACTAATGTTCTCCAAAAAAAGGATTTTAATTTTCTCTTTAGGATAGCTTGTTTGCTCTTTCATTTTCGATGATTATTATTTATAAAAACAAATGTAAATTTTGCATAAATAAAAGGAAGTTTTGCATTAAAAAAAACTAATCAATGTAAATAAATGATATACTCTATTTTCTTAATGAATGCGAATTTAATATATTGTAAACTAATGAATGTTAATCTATGCAAGCATTTCAGGTCAATCGCCGCTTAACCCAACTTTTTTTTTCTTAACGCAAAAAACAAAATTTATCGAAAAAAAAACACGCTAAGTAGGCGGCTCATTTCAATTATGTATTATCTTGCGCAAATACTAACTAACGTAAGTTATTGGTAATCTGATCACCTAAAAAAATTTAATGCGTATTATGCTACATTCAGGAACTTCTTTTACCAAAGTCTCTTCAGACAAATTGGTAGAATTAAAAGCAAAAAAAGTGTATACCAATCTCTCCCCTGAGGAATTGATGTTACAAACATTGCAGTTAAAGCAGGGAAAGCTCAGCAGCGCCGGTGCACTCTGTGTTGATACGGGAAAGTTTACTGGAAGATCGCCAAAAGATAAATTCATCGTGAAAGACTCTATTACCGAAAACACCATAAATTGGGGTGACATCAACATCCCCATTGCGCCCCAAATATTCGACAATTTATACAATAAAGTAATAGACTACCTTTCAGAGAAAGAAATATGGGTTCGTTATGTACAGGCTTGTGCAAGCGAAGAATACGTCATAAACCTAAGGGTAATAAATGAAACACCCTGGGCCAATTTGTTTTGCAATAATTTATTTATAAG
>NZ_JBNQGD010000091.1:0-5303 GCF_050436765.1 Arachidicoccus sp.
AACATCTAAACCTGGTAAAACAAAAGTTTGAGGCTGAGAAAAATTAAAAAGGTATTCTTTAAAATAGAAACTTAGTTTTCAATTGATAAGTTGAGTACTAACTAAGAATTGGAATAAGTGGTTTAATGATATCTCATGTGCTTGAAACATAGTGCACCGGGGCTTCTTTTTTAGGATGGCCCCTTATTTTAAAATTAAAACATAACAAATGTTTGTAAGTAAAAATAAGCAAATTAATTCAATTGTACAATTATAAATAAAATAATTATTGTTATGCAACAATCTATTGTATTACCGCTGGAAGGCTTGGGATTAAGTGATATTGCTCTGGTTGGCGGCAAGTGTGCCTCACTGGGAGAAATGGTCACCCACCTCTCGGTGCTGGGCATCAACGTGGCGTCGGTGTTCGCTATCTCCACAGCGGCTTATTACCTGTTTATGCAGGTGAGTGGATTGGAACAGTTTATAAAAGACCAGATACAAAAAATCGATTTTAAAGATATTGAGTCTTTACGGAGGTCAGGACTGTTGATCCGCCAAGCCATCAGCAATACAAAATTTCCTTACGAACTAAGCATAGTAATAATAGAAGCCTATCAAAACCTCTCCAAAACTTACGGGCAGGATTATACGGACGTGGCAGTAAGATCTTCTGCTACGGCAGAAGATTTGCCGGATGCTTCCTTTGCAGGTCAGCAAGAGACTTATCTAAATGTGCGCGGTAATGCTTCCCTAATTGACGCTGTCAGGAACTGCTTTGCTTCACTTTTTACAGACAGGGCGATCAGCTACCGTGAAAATTTTCATTATGATCATTTTTCTATAGGCTTATCGGTTTGTGTACAAAAGATGGTACGTTCCGATCTGGGTTCCAGTGGGGTCGCTTTTTCCCTAGATACCGAGACAGGCTTTAAAGATGCTGTCATCATTAACGGTTCCTTTGGTCTGGGAGAAATGGTGGTACAGGGATCGGTTTCTCCCGATGAATTTATCACCTTTAAACCCCTGTTGCGGCAAGGCTTTCCCGCGATAATCGAAAAGAAATTGGGGAAGAAAGATAAGCAGATGGTTTATGGAAACAACTCTGATGAACGTGTGAAAATTATTCAGACAGATAAGGCGCAACAACAGAAGTTTTGTTTAAGTGACCCACAAATTATTCAGTTATCCAAATGGGTTTGCACGATCGAGAAATATTATTCCGATTTAAAAAATAAATGGTGTCCCGTCGATGTCGAATGGGCGACCGATGGATTAACCGGCAATCTATTTATTGTCCAGGCACGCCCCGAAACAATTCATTCCAGAAAAGATGTAACAAAAATATTAGAATACAGCATAGATCAAACGCAAAAGAGAAAGGAGCTTTTAAGAGGTATCGCCGTAGGAGATGGTATTGCCAGTGGTAAAGTCAATATCCTTTATTCTTTGGACAAACGTATAAGTGAAGGGAGTATCTTTAAAAACGGAGACGTTTTGGTAACAGATATGACAGATCCGGACTGGGAACCCATTATGAAGATGGCCTCTGCAATTATTACCAACAAAGGCGGGCGTACCTGTCATGCGGCTATTGTAGCCAGAGAGATGGGCGTGCCGGCGATTGTTGGTTGCGGTAATGCAACAGAGTTGTTATTGGTGGATCAGGAAATCACTGCTTCTTGTATAGAAGGTGACGAAGGCATTGTGTATGAAGGCAAGGTCAATTTTGCATCCAAGGAAATTGATTTAAATACACTGCCCACCATTAAAACAACCATAAAATTGAATGTGGGCTCTCCCTCGTTGGCCTTTAAATTTGCCAACCTGCCCAATAAAGGAGTGGGGCTTGCCAGAGAGGAGTTTATCATTAATAATTATATTAAAGTACATCCACTGGCTTTACTACAGCATCGGCAGTTAAAAGATGAAGAACTTTCTTCAGCAATAGCTTCTCTTATCAAAGGATTTGCATCGGAGCGGGATTACTTTATCGAAAAACTATCTTTTGGCATAGCGAAGATTGCAGCGGCCTTTTATCCCAATGAAGTAATCGTGCGGTTTTCCGATTTTAAGAGTAACGAATATTACAACCTGCTCGGCGGCAAATATTTTGAACCGAAAGAAGAAAACCCCATGATAGGCTGGCGTGGTGCTTCCAGGTATTATTCGGAAAAATTCAAGCAAGCCTTTGGATTGGAATGTGCTGCTATTCAAAAAGTCCGCAGTGGACTGGGTTTTAAAAACGTTGTGGTCATGATTCCTTTTTGCAGAACGCCGGAAGAGTTATTGAAGGTGTTGGCGGTAATGAAAGAATTTGGCTTGGAGCGTGGCAAGGACGGCCTGAAGGTTTATTTGATGGCAGAGCTTCCTTCGAATATTATTTTGGCAAAAGAATTTGCTAAAAATATAGATGGTTTCTCCATTGGTTCCAATGATTTGACGCAATTGACACTGGGTCTTGACAGAGACTCTTCCTTAGTTGCAGATTTATATGATGAACGTAATGAAGCCGTGAAGCTCATGATTGAATCTTTAATTGATTCAGCCAGGCAGGCAGGTGTTGCCGTGGGCATATGTGGACAGGGACCTTCTGATCATCCTGACTTTGCTGCATTTTTGGTAGCGAAAGGAATTGACAGCATCTCGGTCACCCCTGATGCGGTCATTAAAACCATTGGGGCGATTCATGAAATTGAAAATACCAGGTGATACCATTAGGTCAAATAGACGGCAACGGTAAATTTTTTAGGCTCGACTATTAAAGTTTTATTATTTTCTGTTCTTTACTCAGCGGGGTTTCTTGTCTAAGATGACCCCTCATTTTTGAATCGCGGGATGAACCAAAGATCTTTGGCATGGCTAAATAAACCGATCTTATAAAGAACGAAAGAGCCGCTATTTTTTATTTTTATTAAAACCCGAGAATAAAAATGATATTCAAATAGGCAGGCCCTTATTTTACAGATTCCAAGTTTAGTGGCAGCAGCTTTATAACAGACGACAATAATTACAAAGCAGTCTTAAAAGGCGACGCCCTGTTAGCAAGCACTCAGGATGTGGAGCAAAAAGCCATGACAGCCTACCAACAAAAAGACCAGGCCGCCTTTGATGCCCTAAAGCCCCAGTTACAAGCCCGACAGGCAGAAGTACTAAAAATTACCAAAGAGTGGATAGCTGCACATCCCCGTTCCCAGTACAGCACCGTACTGGTAGCCACCAGCCTCGCCCGCATGCAGCCCATGAGTGCCACGATAGCTGACTTTAATAAACTCAAGCCCGAAGCCACAGACAATGTCATCGGCAAGCAGTTAGCCGCCATCGTAAAAAAACAAAGTGCCGTATCCATCGGCAAACAAGCGCCCGATTTTAGCCAGCAAGATACCAAAGGTAAACAGGTAAAGCTTTCTGATTTTAGAGGCAAATATGTATTGATAGATTTCTGGGCCAGCTGGTGTGGTCCCTGCCGTGCAGAAAACCCCAATGTAGTCAAAGCATACAACGAATATAAGACGAAGAACTTCACTATACTGGGCGTATCACTCGACCAGAGCAAAGACAACTGGCTGCAGGCCATCCAAAAAGACGGTCTTGAGTGGACAGAAGTCTCCGATTTAAAATATTGGAAAAATGAGGTAGCCGTAAAATACGGGGTAACCGGCATTCCAATCAACTTTTTAGTAGATCCACAAGGCAAAATCATCGCGACAAACCTTCGCGGTGATGACCTGGAAAATAAGCTCAAAGAAGTGCTCGGTAGTTGATATAAATAAGCTATTCTAAAAAGCGAACCAACGAACGAATTAACCCAGCCAACCAAACTAAACCGGATAAAGATGGAACAATCCATGACGCTACGTTTCAGTCATTATGAAGATGAGGAGTTAGCCGCCCTTGCGCAGCAGCTGCTAAAACAGAAAATAGATAAGACAGCCATGTTAACAGAGGAACTTAACGCTTTTAATACGACTCTAAAAAGGGCAGAGACAGATAAAAGAAAAGAGCGTAAACGACGAGTATTAGAAAATACGTTGGCAAGCTTATTAGATTAAGAGGAAGCGTATAAGGATCTTAAGCAAACAAAGACTTAAAATTAAGCCTAAATACATAAGCGGTAAATAAAGCCAGTGGTGGAAGATCTACATTCGCTTATACAATGGATAACATACACGTAACTAATTAACTAAACGAAAAAAGTCATGTTCAAGAACTATTTAGTAAAAGCAGCCCTGGCCTGCGCGGCAGTGCTGCTAATGGCGCCCATGAGCCTCCAGGCGCAGACGCAGACGCCCGATCTCACCCAAGCCCTGGGCAAAGACACCGCCGTCACGACCGGCAAGCTAGCCAACGGCCTCACCTATTATATCAAGCCCAACGCCAAGCCCGCCCAGAAAGTAGAGTTAAGACTCGTGGTCAAAGCCGGGTCTATACTAGAGAACCCCGACCAGCAAGGTCTCGCCCACTTTATGGAACATATGGAGTTCAACGGCTTAAAACACTATCCCAAAAACGAACTCGTCGACTATCTGCAAAAGATCGGCGTCCGGTTTGGCGCCGACCTTAATGCCAATACCGGCTGGGACAGGACCTATTTTATGCTACCCATCCCCACCGACAACCCCGGGAATTTAGAGAAAGGCTTCCAGATCGTCGGCGACTGGGCCGGCGGGGCGCTAATCACCACGGATGAAGTCAACGAAGAGCGCCACGTCATCCTAGAAGAGCTACGCATGCGCGACTTAAATGCCCAGACGCGGATGCTTAGAAAATTCCTGCCCGACATGCTCAACGACTCCCGGTATGCCTACCGCATGTCCGGCGGCAAAGACAGCATCGTAGCGGACGCCAACCCAGAACTTATCCGAGACTTCTACCACGACTGGTACCGTCCCGACCTGATGGCCGTCATCGTGGTCGGCGATATAACGGTGGCCAAAGCCAAGACACTACTAGAAAAATACTTCGGTAGTCTAAAAGCCCCCAAAGACGAAAGAGCCAGAACTTACTATCACGTAAAGCCCTACACGAAGAAACAAGCCCTGGTCGTAACCGATTCCGAAACCACCAGCTACGGCTATACCCTCATGTATCCCGCCCATAAAGAAAAGATAGAAACCACGCTCGCGGATTTTAGACAAAGCTTAATCAAAGATATTTTTACCCAAACGATCAACAGAAAGCTCAGAGACCTGTCCCACGCAGCCAACCCACCCTTTGCTGACGCACAGCTAGACCTCAGCGGCAGTATCGGCGGTATCACCCTGCAAGACGAAGGCATGGAGCTAGACGTCACGCCCATCGATAATTTACAACAGTCAATAGAC
>NZ_JBNQGD010000092.1:0-21364 GCF_050436765.1 Arachidicoccus sp.
CAGACGGGGGTCAGTTTCAAATGGCGGGAGGGGGTCAATTTAAGTGGGTTTTCCACCATACTAAGTCCTATGTTTCCTGTTGCGGCCTCATAAATATTATAATTGGGCGCTAATCTGTATTTTAAAAATCCTCGCAAATCGTCACTGTCTTCAATTAAAAGTATAGAGTATTCTTTAACCTCTAATTCTTGAAGTTCTTGTTGTAGTGAGACGGGCAATATGTCATTGGTATATGTTTTAATATCCTCTTGTCGTTGCTCTGAAGAAGTTGCATCTTCTTCTAAAATTTCATTGGGGTGTAAATGTGAATTGCCGATGGGTAGAAATATTTTAAAACTAGAACCTTGCCATTTCTTGCTTTCTAATTCGATTCGACCATGATGTAATTTTATTAATTCTTTTGATAAGGACAATCCTAAGCCACTTCCTTTATAAGTATTGCTGTTCCCCTGATAAAACAATTCAAAGGCATGTTTGGCGGTTTCTTCATCCATTCCAATGCCAGTATCTGCAATCTCTATAACGACCTCGTTCTTTTTTTCTGTTATATCTATGGTAACTTTTATAGAACCATTTATATTGGTAAATTTAAATGCATTAGATAGTAAATTAAACAAAACTTTGTCCAACATGTTTTTATCATACCATACGTTCAATTCTTTTAAATTATAATTTAAGCTCAATGCAATAGATTTCTTTTTCGCCATTTCGGAAAATGCATTTGTAATCTCAATAACAAAATTAATGAGATTGTTTTGTGTAGCTCTCAACGGCATCTTTTCATAATCGGCTTTCCTAAAATCAATCAATTGGTTTACTAGGCGCAAGAGTCTTAGCACATTTTTTTGTACCATTTCTAGGTTAGCTCTAGTAGAAAAATGCAATTTGGGAGAACTTAATATATCTTCAAGTGGACCTAAAATAAGGGTAAGGGGCGTTCTAAACTCATGAGATATGTTTGTGAAAAATAAAAATTTTGCTTCCGTCAACTCTTGGGTTTTTTCAGCCATTTCCAGGAGCTTATTTCTTTGAATCATAATCTCATTATTTTTTGCAGCGAGTTTGATATTTATTTTCCTATTTTTTCTTAGGATAAAATAAGTAATACAACCTAGAATAATAACAAGAATAAGGGCAATAATGAATATATTTAAAAGGATAGATTGGCTTCTATAAATATGTTGTTGTTTCTCTAGCAAAGATTGTTGCTTTTCAATATCGTTTTGTTGGGAATGGATTTTCTCTGCTTGTAACCTTAATGACCGAACATTTGATGAATCAATAACGAAGGTTTGTAACGTGTTTTCTTTGTTAAAAGGTTCTCCATTTAAAATTTTAAATGCTGTTTGAATTGCTTCTTCACCGCCAGTTGGATATAGAATTGTTGCATCCAGAATTTTATCATTTACTAGCTGTAAACCTCCACCTGGCCCTGCGAGACCATCGACTCCAATGAACTTAATCTTTTTTGTTATGCCTAATTTTTTGCAAGCTTCATATGCGCCTAGAGCCATGACATCATTTTGCGCAAATACAACATCCGCTTCAGATAATTTATCCTTGATTTTCATCAATTCTGTATAGGCTTCATCTTTTAACCAATTCCCGTAAACTGTAGCAGTGACTTTGATTCCGCTATATTGTTTTATAGCATAGCTAAATCCGGTTTGACGTTCAATTGCTGGAGAGGATCCAGCTCTTCCAATAATTTCAATTACATTCCCTTCTTTATTTAGAAGTTTGGCTATGTATTGGCCAGCTAATTCGCCAATTTTATTATTATCCGCTCCTACAAAACTGGTGTATAATTCAGAAGATGTTTTCCTATCTATAACCACTACCGGGATGCCTTTACTATAAGCTTCCTCGACTACATTTGTTAAAGGTTGGGCTTCGTTTGGAGAAATAAGGAGAAGGTCAACGTGTTGGTTAATTAAATCTCTAACCTGCTGAATTTGAAGATTGTTATCATCATGCGCATCTCGGTATAATAATTCAGTTCCTGGATGAAAAGAAAGCTCTCGCTTCATTCCTTCCAACATGGTCTTTCGCCAATTATCTTCACCTGTACATTGTGAAAAGCCTAGTTTAAAAGCTTTCTCTTGCTTCTGCGTGTTACAAGACTGTAACGCAGATAAAATGATCATAGAAAGTAAAACCAAGAAGCTTTTTTGCCTTAATAATATGTGAAACTTCAATGTTATTAATTTTCTCATTTGTAAGTCAATATTACGACTTTTAACACTTAAGCTGTTTTAATTATCATCTCTATATTTTATAATTTGTTAACAAATGTCCTATTGGAATGATTCTATTTTTATATGTTTTGTTATGAAATTGGAAATATATGCAACAATTTTATAAAATTTATACAATTGTAATTTATTGAATATATATAAATTGTTCATTAATAGCTAGGTAAGTTTTTTAAAAAATTTATCATTCTTTAAAAGTTAGATACATAATTAGAAGACAAACGATGATTTGTAAGCCTAAATTGTGGAACATTTTTAACAATTCAAAGATTTCAATTTTAGGAAATCGAAATTTATTTTAACAAATTACAAATGAAATTAAACAAAGTGTTTTTATGGTCTATTGTTATCGCACTAGGAGGATTTCTCTTTGGTTTTGATACAGCAGTAATTTCTGGGGCGGAACAAGCTATTCAGAAATATTGGTCACTTAGTCCTATTGAACAGGGATTAACTATCTCAATTGCACTTATAGGAACCATAATAGGTTCATTATTAGGAGCGGTACCATCTGATAAATTGGGGAGGAGAAATACTCTTTATATTATTGCTTCACTTTATTTACTTTCATCATTAGGTAGTGCACTTTCTATTAATTGGTATTTCTTTTTGTCTTTTCGTTTTTTAGGTGGTTTAGGAGTTGGTGCTTCATCAGTAACCGCCCCCATCTATATCTCCGAAATAGCCCCGGCAGAAAAACGGGGAAGGTTAGTTGCTTTATTTCAATTTAATGTAGTCTTTGGGATTTTAATCTCCTATCTGTCTAATTACCTGATTGGTTTATCCGGACACTCGTCTTGGAGATTTATGTTGGGCGTTCAAGTGTTCCCTTCTTTATTGTTTTTGGTTCTATTGAAATTCATCCCAGAAAGTCCTCGTTGGCTAATATTAAAAAAGAGAGATGTAAAAAAAGCGACAGACATACTAACAATTATCGACTCAAATACAGCTACATCCATTGTTGCATCTGTGCAGGCTGCAGCTAAAGAAGATAAGGCAGATATTCAGCATAGTTCACTTTTTTCGCAACGCAATAAAATGCCAATGATTCTTGCAATCTTGATTGCTGTATTCAATCAGGTTTCTGGAATAAATGCCATTATTTATTATGCTCCAAGAATATTTGAAATGACTGGTTTGGGTAAAAACTCTTCTTTGCTCTCGACAGCTGGTTTAGGACTTGTGAACTTTATTTTTACGCTAGTTGCTATGAAGTTTATTGATAAGGTAGGCAGGAGAACATTGATGTTTATTGGCTCAGTAGGTCTGATTCTTACATTAGGCATGGTGTCGTATTCTTTTTATGCGCATCTGAGTGGTTTGGCTGTTCCGCTTTATTTGTTTCTCTATATAGCATTTTTTGCTGTATCTCAGGGAGCTGTTATTTGGGTCTTTATCTCGGAGATTTTTCCTACACAAGTTAGAGCCAAAGGGCAAACTCTGGGAAGTACCACACACTGGACTATGGCAGCAATTATCACTTTTGTTTTTCCCTATCTCTCAGAAAAAGTAGGTGGGGGAAATACCTTTTTATTCTTTGCAATTATGATGTGCCTACAACTATTATTTGTGTGGAAATTAATGCCGGAAACTAAAGGGAAGTCATTAGAACAAATCGAGCATACATTGATATTACATTAAAAATTATTAAAAATGTTAGAACAAAAGAAACATCCTGTTATTTGTTTCGGAGAATGTCTTTGGGATATTCTGCCAAGTGGAAAAATGGTTGGTGGTGCGCCTATGAACGTGGCTTATCATCTACAAAAATTAGAGAAAAACCCTGCTGTTATATCTCGCATTGGCTATGATGAATTGGGTAATGAATTGATTAAAAGTTTTGAAGAGAAAAATGTTTGTACGGAATACTTTCAGGTAGATTATGATGTGCCAACTAGTACCGTTAAAGCTGAAGTTAGACCGGGAAATGAAGTTCATTTTGAGATTGTAAAAAATGTAGCTTGGGATTATATTGCTTTAGAAGAGAATTTAGAGGATTTGGTAAAGCAGGCCGATTATTTCGTGTATGGAAGCCTTGCAACAAGAAGCAAACAAACCCGGGATACCTTATTCGCCTTACTTGAAGTGGCAAATAACAAGGTTTTAGATATTAACTTACGTCCACCATTTTACAATAGAGATATTATTGAAAAATTACTTATCAATGCAAATTTTGCCAAACTAAATCTTGCTGAATTGGAATTAATCACTGGTTGGTTTTCACCATTGACAAAGGAAGAGGATCGTATAAAAACAATTAGGGACAGATTTAATTTGGACACGATTGTTATAACGAAAGGGGCTAAGGGGGCAATTTTAAACAAAGGTGGTGAATTTGTCTATTGTCAGGGACTTAAAATAAATGTTTGCGATACTATTGGGAGTGGGGATTCCTTTTTGGCTGCTATTATTTCAAAAACAATGGACAAGGTGCCGATTAATGAGGCTTTAGATTTTGCGAACAATCTAGCGGCTTTTGTGACCACTCAAAAAGGGGGGTGTCCAGAATATGATTTAAACGAGATAACGAAATTAAATATCTCTAAAAACGAATTTACTATTACGCAATAAAAAATAAAAAACCGAGTCATATGAAAAGTTTTCTAACATTGTTATTCTTGTTCATCTGCTGCATGAGTATGGCGCAACAAATACAGGTAAAAGGGATTGTAAAAGAAAAGCAATCACAGCTTCCCTTGGCCGGCGTTACTGTAAAGTCAGGAGACAAAGCAGTCTTTACAGATAATACGGGGCATTTTGAGATTTCTACCAAAGCGGGTGTTTTACTTAAGTTTACTTATATTGGCATGAATGCTCTTTCGATTAAAGTTCCCGAAAGTGGGTTTGTGTCTATTGAATTAACGCAAAACATCAATGATCTCAACCAGATTGTAGTAACGGGTTATACCCAAAAAAGGAAAAAAGACCTTATTGGCTCAGTATCGGTCGTGAATGTAGCCGATATGAACAAGCAGTCGACTGCCAACCCAATCAAAGGATTGCAAGGGCGTGTGCCGGGAGTTTCCATTACGAGCGATGGTAGCCCGAGTGGAAGTGGTACCAATATTTTAATTCGGGGTATAGGTACATTAAATAGCACCCAGCCTTTGTATGTAATAGATGGTGTTCCAACTACAGCGGGGATGCACGAACTGAATGCAAACGATATTGCCAGTATGCAGATTTTGAAAGACGCTTCCGCTGCAAGTATTTATGGCTCGCGCGCCGCCAATGGTGTTATTATTATCACAACGAAAAAAGGACGGTCTGGCAAGCTGTCTGTAGATTTTAATGGTTATAATTCAGCCTCTTATTATGCCAATAAAATTCCGATGCTTACCACTGGCGGCTATGGACAAGGATTGTGGCAGGCCGATATAAATAGTGGCATTGATCCCAATTCCAATAGTGTCGATTATAAATTTGATTGGAATTTGGATGCGAGTGGCAACCCTGTCTTGAACAAAATTATTGTTCCGCAATACCTTGACGCTGCCAAAACCGAAAAGGCTTCCAACACCAATTGGTTTAACCAGATTACGCATGTCGGACTTATTCAGAACTATGACCTTACCTTGTCTAACGGCAATCAAAAAGGAGATTACCTTTTATCTGGGGGATATTTCAATAATGATGGAATAATTAATACCACGCGTTTCAAGCGCTATTCTATGCGTCTGAATACGGACTATAAGTTATTTAATGACCGCGTAACTATAGGAGAAAACTTCACAGCTAACAAAACAACAGAAGGCTTACTGGCAGATCCCAATATTCTCAATACAGCTTTGCAAGCCCTGCCAATTATTCCTGTAAATACTGTTTCAGGTGGATGGGGAGGTCCGATAGGGGGTATGAATGACCGCCAAAATCCGGTGCGTATGCTGGAGGATAATAAAAATAATCATTATAATTATATACGCATATTTGGAAATGCGTATGCTGATATAAAGCTATTTAAAGGGCTAATATTTCATAGTAGTTATGGTATTGATTATGGGAACTATAATGCTCATTCTTTTACCAAGAAATATCAATCGGGTTATTTAAAAAATGATGATAATTGGCTTACTTTAACGCAGAGCCAATCGACTAAAGAAACCTTTACTAATACCCTGAATTATGTACGTGACTTTAATAAGCATCATATAGATGTATTGGCCGGTACAGAGTATTATCATGATGACGAGCAAAATTTTTCGACAACCAGACACGGATTCGATTCAGAAAGTCCGGACTACACCTATATTGATGCCGGTACCGGAACTGTAACAAGTACAGGTAACGGAAGTGAATATGCTTTGTTTTCTCTTTTTGGCAAGGTTAATTATTCTTATAGCGATCGCTATCTTGCTTCCTTTACTTTACGTCGGGATGGGTCATCACGGTTTGGTAAAAATAACCGATACGGTGTATTTCCTGCTTTTTCTGCGGGTTGGCGTTTAAGTCAGGAGAAATTTTTCAAAAATACGAAAGCGCTTAATTTTATTAATGATTTAAAATTAAGGTACGGATGGGGCCAAACCGGTAATCAGGAGATTGATAATAATGCACAATTTGACCTGTATTCGACTAGTTATGCAGGTGTAAACATAGACCCTACCTGGGGGCCTTCACTTGGAACGGCCTATGATATTACTGGAGCAGGTAGTGGCACCTTATCTTCGGGATATATCCAGACACAAACCGGTAACAACAGCATTAGATGGGAAACAAGTACCATGTCGAACTGGGGTGCGGATTTCGGGTTCTTCAATAATAAAATCGTGGCAAGTGTCGATTATTATATCAAGCAAACTAAAGATATTCTTATCAAGCCACCGTATATAGCTGTTAAAGGCGAGGGCGGCGGCCAGTGGGTAAATGGTGCGTCTGTAGAAAATAAAGGAATAGAAGCCGTGGTTACTTATAACGGCAGCATCAATAAAAATTTGACATTTGCTGTTACTGGAAATATTTCAAATTATCGTAACCAGGTAACCTATTTGCCACAATCTGTTTTGTATAGTTATGGCGGTAATGGATTGGACCAAAATATATTAGGCAGGTCGTTGGGCAGCTATTATGCTTATGTTGCCGACGGCTTGTTCCGCACACAAAAAGAGTTGGACGAAAGTGCTGCTCAGCCGGGAAAGGGATTAGGACGTATTCGTTATAAAGACTTGAACGGAGATGGCGTAATCGACATTAATGACCAAACTTGGGTAGGTTCGCCACAGCCTAAGTTTGCCTATGGGCTGAATATTTCTGTAACTTATAAAAACTTTGATTTTTCGGCTTTCATACAAGGAGTATATGGCAATACCATTGTAAACACTCAGAAGTATAGCACAGATTTTTGGAGTGTATCTGAAACGGGTTCCAACAAGGGCGCAAGGTTATTACAAGCGTGGTCGCCTTCAAACCCAAATTCAACTATTCCCGCTCTTACAGCAATCGATAATAATAACGAAAGCCGCTTCTCTACTTATTTTCTTGAAAAAGGTAGTTATACTAAACTCCGCAACCTGCAAATAGGTTATACACTACCGAAAAAAATATTGAAAAAAATGAAGCTGAATAAATTCCGCATTTATATTGGAGGAGACAACCTGTGGATTATTACAAAGAGTAAGACATTCACCGGAATCGATCCGGAAACTCCGGGGTATGGTTATCCTAATCCAAGGGTCTTTACCGGTGGTATTGATATTTCGCTTTAATTTTTATTATAAAAACCTATTCATTATGAAATATAATATAGATAAATATAGCCTTTATAAAAGATGTAGACCGTTTTGCAAAACTTTTCTTCTTTTGGCTATGGGTACTGTTTTCTTTTTGACATCTTGCAAAAAGCAATTAGACATTTCTCCCAAGGGTGTTGTGAGCCAAGAGCAGGTAAATACGCCGGAAGGAGCAGAAAAATTAGTTATTGCTGCTTATGCCCAATTGGGAAATGACCATTATGACCAGGCTTTCAGCCTTTGGGAATATGGCGATGTGCGAGCAGACGATGCTTATAAAGGAGGAAGGGATGCCTCAGATATTCAGGATTTCCATTTTATAGAAACCTGGTCCAATACGCTCGTTAATTTTGGTGAGGTGGATGCTCTCTGGTATAACCTTTATATCGGAATTTCCCGGGTCAATGCAGCACTGAATGCTATTGAATCGCTCGACAAAAGTGTTTATCCATTAAAGAATCAGCGCATGGCAGAAATGCGTTTTTTAAGGGCGCATTGGTATTTTCAACTAAAAATACTTTTTAAGTACGTTCCTTACATTGATGAAAATGTTCCAAGAGACTTGTACGATACAGTTGGTAATCGGACATACAGCAATGATGAGTTATGGCAAAAAATTGCCGATGACTTTCAATATGCCGCCGAAAATTTGCCAGAAACAAAAACGGATATAGGGCGTCCGGATAAGGCCGCAGCTTATGCTTATCTCGCCAAAACAAAATTGTATCAGGCTTATATGCAAGACGAAAAAAATAATGTAGTTGAGATTAATAAAGATGATTTGCAGGCAGTGGTAGATGCTACTTCTAAAGTAATGTCTTACTCACAGTATGGCTTAGATAATGATTTTGGTGATAATTTTTTGCAAGGCGTGTCGGATAAAGAATCTATATGGGCAGTCCAGTTTTCCGTTGATGATGGAACTATGTTTGGCCGCCTGAATTTTGGTGATGTATTAAGTACGCCACAAGGCATTGGATGTTGCGATTTTAAAAAGCCTAGCCAAAATTTGGTCAATGCGTTTAAAACAGATGCTAATGGTTTGCCGCTTTTTGATACTTACAATAATAGTGATGTAAACCCTTCGACAGATAATATTGACCCACGTTTGGATCATACGGTGGCTATTCCCGGGCGAACTTGGAAATATGACCCTTTGGTTATTTATGAAGATAGTTGGAACCGCTCACCGGACATTTACGGACATTATGCTTCTTTAAAAGAAAATGTAAAAAAAGATGATTATATACAAGTCGGACCTTTTTATGCAAATACAAAACACCGTGTAATATTGCGATATGCAGATGTGTTACTATTTAGGGCGGAAGCGTTAATTGAACTTGGTAGGCAGAATGAGGCATTGCCGTTGATAAACGAATTGCGTACAAGGGCTGCTGCAAGTAATTCGTTATTGGTAGATGCTGCTGATAATCCGGAAGGTCATTACCTTGTTAAGCCTTATGTGAACGGTGTAAATATTAACTGGACGCAAGATAATGCCCGGATAGCATTTAGGTTTGAACGCCGCCTTGAAATGGCCGAAGAAGGTAGCCGTTTTTTCGACCTCGTACGTTGGGGTGTCGCTGACCAGGTTTTAAACGCTTTTGTAGGTGTAGAAAAAACCAAATGGCCATTTTTAAACGATGCGCATTTTACCAAAAACAAGAACGAATATTTGCCTATTCCATTGAATCAAATACAATTTAGTAAGAATCTCTACAAGCAGAATTACGGTTATTAATATATTTTGATTATTCAAAAAATAAAAAAGAAACAGATGAAAAAAAATACTTTATTATATATGCTGATTATGCTGTTGGTAGGTATTTCGGCTTGCAAGAAAGAGCCTTATCGCGGGTCGGTACTCGATTTGAACGCCAATGTAAAAATTCAAAAATTTACTGTTGGTTCTGTACAGGGAACAATAAATGATTCCGCAGGAACTATTGCTCTTGTATTTCCCTTTGGTCAAGACAGAAGTGCCGTCGTTCCTTCGATTGAAGTTCCTTCCGGAGCAAGTGTTACACCCGCAAGTGGAGAATCGGTAAACCTCACTAATCCGGTACAATTTCAAGTTATTAACGGCAATCTCTCCAATAAATATGCAGTTTCTTCTTCCGAAGAAAAAGCGATTCTTTCCTTTGTCGTTGCAGGAGACTCTGCACAAATTGACAATAGCGCAAGAACAATTACTGCAATGGTGCCATCGGGAACAAATCTTACTACGCTTGTTCCCCATATTACACTGGCAGACGGAGCATCCGTCTCACCCATCGCAGGACAAACAGTTGATTTTACAAATTCGGTTACCTATAAGATAACGATGGGCGGTGTTACAATCAATTATGCAGTAACTATTACGACTCCTGAGAAGATCGCTTTCCTAAGTAAGGCAAGTACGCCAAGTGATTTAAATGACCCCGATGAAAAAGCGGCTTGGAATTGGCTCAAAACCGATAACCCAGAAGCTCAGTTTGTGTCATTCGACGATATTAAAAGTGGAAATGTAGATTTGAGCTCATTTACTGTGATATGGTGGCACGAAGACAGCACACAATCGCTGCCTTCGATAGCATTTGATCCAAATGTATTGTCTTCATTGAAAAACTATTATGCAGGCGGCGGCTCGTTTTTACTCACGACTTATGGAGCTTTTTATGTTGAAGCATTGGGAATTGTACCCGCCGGAAAAGGCCCTAATAATGCCTTTGGAGATCCTATTGGAAATCAATCGGTTGACCCTGTTAATTCATGGGGTATTTCATTTAAAGGCCATGAGTCGCATCCGGCGTTTGCGGGTCTTACTTTAACCTCCGATAAACCTTATCCAACTGCCTATTTCTTGTCGGCGGGAGTATACAGGCTTAACCATACGGCACAATGGTACATTCCGGATTGGGGCGGTTATGGCACACCGGCAGGTTGGCGCGAACAAACCGGAGGTATAGACTTGGGGAGTACCGAGTGGGATGTCGACCACGCTACGGTTGTTACAATGGCAGAGTTTCCAAGAACTGTTTCTCATGGCGCGGCAATTGTTATTTGTGGCGGATGTTATGATTGGTATTCGGAAGCCAATCCGTCCAATTCGGCAGATCAGCCTGCGAATACCTATTTGTCTAATATTCAAAGAATGACACATAACGTACTTGGTTATCTTAGTAAATAGAATTTACATAAACAAAAAAATAGATGATGATGTTATCCATAAAAAATATATTTCCGGCTATGGCGCTGTTTGGAGCAATTGCCTTCCAGGCATGCAGCAAAAGCAATATAAGCGTTAATAAAGAAGATATTTTCAACCCGGTGTCCTTCTTTCCGGTGCCGCCAACTATCTGGCTTTCTTTTCAAGGTGATACTTATTATTCATCGGGATATGTGGGCGATGTTATGCCTTATTTTGAGAATGATTCGTTTCATATTTTTTATTTGCACGATGGGGATGCCAAGGGTGGCTATCATCCGATACATGAATTTAGTACGGTTGATTTACTGCATTATAATTACAATGGGAAAATGATTCCTTATGGCAGCGACAGCGCACAGGACAGAGCCCCCGGAACAGGTTCTGTAATAAAAGAAGGCAACACTTATTATTTCTTTTATACCGGGCATAACGATTTGCATTGGAGTACGGGACAACCCGTAGAGGGGATAATGTATGCAACAAGTACTGACTTGCAAAACTGGACAAAACATTCTGGGTTTGTAATGTACCCTTCTACTAATAATGGTTATGCACCAAACGATTTTAGAGACCCCTTTGTATTTTTCAACAATGAAACAAATGAGTATTGGATGTTGGTTTCTACGTTTAGAAATAACATACCCGTAATTGCTTTATATACCACCAATGACCTTTCTTCGGATAATTGGACACTGAAAAGCCCATTTTTTACAACAGATAATAACAGTTATGGGGTAATGGAATGTCCCGATGTATTTAAAATGGGCAATTACTGGTATTTTATTTTCTCGGAAAATGGCGTGAACCACACGACCCACTATCGGATGGCTGCATCACTAAATGGGCCATGGATAAAACCGGCAATAGACGTATTGGATGGTGCATTTTTTTATGCCGGGAAAACAGCCTCTAACGGCACAAACCGCTATCTTTTCGGCTGGGTTTATCGTAAATCGGGAGAAACAGATTATGGCGGAAATATATGGGGCGGGAATCTGGTTACTCATCAATTAGCCCAAAATACTGATGGCACATTATCCGTTCAGATTCCAGAAACTGTCACAGATTTGCTTTCCGAGAACGAAAGCCCTACTCAAGACAGTACCTTTAATGCAAATGTCAATGGCAACAGTTACACTTTGCAGGCGAATGGTTTTGTAGGTTTTGGCCTGATAAATGGCCAGAAAAAAATTACTACTGTTATCAAAGGGTTGCAAACTGGTAGTGATGCAGGCTTTGCATTTGGCTACGGTCGAACTGGTAGTGGCGATTATTATAAATTGCGCATTAAAGATGGTATGGCATATTTTCTAAAAGTTCAAGGAGCAGATGAATATGTTGATTGTCAAGTTCCTTTTAGTTTTACTCCGGGGAATGATATAAATGTAAGTATTGTAATAGACAATACCATAATTGCAATAACCATCAATGGTAAAACTACGCTGACAGACCGAATGTATTGGTTGCCTAATGCAAAATGGGGTATCTATTCTATGCAATCCGGGGCAGGTTTTAGTAATTTACAATTGTTTTCTTTTTAACTAAGTCATGTAAATCAAATGAGATACTATAGAAAAATTGTAATTGTAATATTTGTGTTATGCACTGCTTGTTGCGCAATAATGGCGCAGAATAATAGAGGTATGCCGCTCTTTAAAATAAGGCTGACTAATGAGAGGGGGTTTACTTATAAAGATATAAAAAAGGATATACCTGTTGTGCTTATATATTTTTCTCCTACCTGCGACCATTGCGAGGCGTTTGCAAGAGAGCTTGTAAAGCATGAAAAAGCATTGCAGAAAAAGCAAATTGTGATGGTGTGTTGGGAAGATTTGAATCAGGCAAAACAGTTTGATACTGCTTTTAAATTATCTTCTCATTCCAATATTAAAATAGGCTCGGAGGGTTACTCTTTTACGGTTCAGAAATATTTTAATATACAGCATTACCCGTTTATTGCATTTTACGATTCTCGCGGGCAGCTTGTAAAAACTGTAGACGGCGTAAGTCGACAACCCTCAAAATTAGTTTCGGCAATTATTAATTTTTAATTCAAACATTATGTGTTACAAAAAATACTTTCTTTGGCTACTTTTTATGGCATTTTTTGCGGCTGGGAATGCGCAGAAAAATACAGCAGATTACCACGAAAAGTACCGTCCCCAAATACATTTCTCCCCCCAAGAACACTGGACGAATGATCCTAATGGAATGGTTTATTATCATGGTGTTTATCATCTTTTCTTTCAATATTACCCTGATGGTACAACTTGGGGACCTATGCATTGGGGGCACGCAATCAGTAAAGATTTAGTCCATTGGAAACAGCAGCCAATAGCTTTGTTTCCCGATAGTTTAGGCTATATATTTTCTGGCAGTGCGGTGGTAGATAAAAACAATACTTCTGACTTTGGGAAAGAGGGGAAAGTTCCATTGGTTGCCATATTTACCCAACACGATCCTGTTCGAGAAAAGGAAGGCAAAACTGATTTTCAAAACCAAAGCATCGCTTATAGCTTGGACAACGGAAAAACATGGACAAAATATGCAATGAGCCCTGTGTTGAAAAACCCTGGTATCACAGACTTTCGCGATCCCAAAGTAAGTTGGTATGAACCAGAAAAAAAATGGGTAATGACATTGGCGACTAAAGACCACGTTACATTTTATTCCTCTCTAGATTTAAAAAACTGGAAAAAAGAAAGTGAGTTCGGCAAAAGCTTAGGTGCGCATGGTGGTGTATGGGAATGCCCCGATTTGTTTCCAATTAATTATAAGGGTAGAAAGTTGTGGGCTTTATTGGTAAGCATTAATCCTGGAGGTCCAAACAAAGGATCTGCCACGCAGTATTTTATTGGGGATTTTGATGGAAAAAGATTTACAACAGATGATACAACAATGAAGTGGATTGATTATGGACCGGATGATTATGCTGGAGTGCTTTGGAGTAATACAGGGAAAAGAAGAATATTTTTAGGTTGGATGAGTAATTGGTTGTATGCCAATGTAGTTCCTACACAAAGATGGCGCGGCGCAATGACAATTCCGAGAGATTTGGGAGTTGAAAAAATTGAAAATGAATATTATCTTACTTCAACGCCTGTAAGAGAATTAGAAAAACTAAATACAAAAAGCATAGTTTCAAAAAAGGATATTACAGCAAATTATAGCCTCTCCTCAAAATTATTGGCTAGCCCTTTACGTTTAAGCTTACGGCTAAATAAGGTGGCAGATTTTTCACTGACCTTCAAAAATGACAAAGATGAGAAATTGGTAATTGGTTATAAGAAAGGTACTAAACAATTTTTTATAGACCGTACAAAAGCAGGTCAAACCGCTTTCTCAAAAGAATTTGCTGGAGTTGCCTTTGCGCCAAGAATATCTAGAGATAAACATTTGCAGCTGACATTAATAATGGATAAAACTTCAGTTGAATTATTTGCAGATGGGGGCCTTACAACTATGACTGAAATATTTTTCCCCAGTGGAGCAATGTCACAGTTAGAAATTCATTCGGGCAAAGACGTGAAAATAAATAAGTTCGATGTAACAGCTCTGAAAAGTATTTGGAACTAATTGCCACTTAAACTTAGTTCGACTTAGTAGGAATAATTGACGGTTGGACATATGTATTGTTCTACGCCACTCTTGTGCAAGCAAAAGATAAAGGATAAATGAGGTCAATCGACAAATGGAATGATATAGCCGTTTGATCATTATGTAAACTGTGGTGATATTTCTGTTTAATCTGCTTCATTCTGTGAACAGAATATAATTAGCCTTATCCTTTTTATAAAAAGGAGCGTAAAACCCATCCATCTCTTTAGCGTGGATGGGCAACAAATCCAAAAGTGTGGCTAACATAGGAATAGAGGCGATATATGATAGCTTAGCTCTAAATCACAGCATGGGCTGGTAGGAAAAATATTAGCTGAAAACGCCTGCATTTGCGGCATATTAAAGGGTTAAAATTCACAAGTTAATTGATTTCAATTTCAGATAATTCTTCTGTCTTTTTTTGATCTGTATTTAATTGATACACCTTGTTTGGATACTTACACATAAAAGAAATCAAGAGCTGCATGATATAATGGCTGCCGGGGTACCGTGTCAGCGAGTCTTTGATATCATCCATCGAATTTATATCTGCATCGTTGCTGATATAACCCATTGCGTAAAAGTTGCCGTTCTCTACCCAAATGCAACTTTTCTCATTGCTATCCCTTCCTTTATCCGAGATATAAAAACCCGGCATATCATCTTTTAAACAAGCAAGCGCTTCTACTACTTTCTTATTGTATATTTCGATTCCTTGATTAGCCGTACATAGCAAATCATTTTTCTTGTCCACTAATTCGCATAGTTCGCAGCTTGACAAGCGACAAAGGCTTGCACATAAACCAAAACGCCTTGTCAATTCCCGCAATTTATTGATGCCACCTTCTCTTGTGGTAAACACCTGTATGGGTAAATGACTTTTATTGTATTTGCCAATGAATAACCTTCTGTAGCCCTGTAAATCTTCATATTGGAATAACCCGAATTTCGGCTCGTATTTTTTTAAAGCCCGATTATATTTCGGCCATATTCTTTTTATCTCTATCGCTTCCAAGATAAAGGCCATCAGTTCCGTGCCACATAATTCGTAAGAAACAGAAAAGATTTCGCGCAGGAAGTTTTGCCGTTGCGGGTTGATGTTGTGTCCGGTAAAATGCTGTGCTACACGTTTACGCAGATCTTTCGCTTTACCAACATAGATAGCCTTCCCTTTATTATCTCTAAAATAATATACGCCAGGCTTATTGGGTAAAGCTTCAAAGTCTTCCTTCGGCAAATTAGGTGGCAACTGTTGCTCCTTGCTGCCTTTTTTAAGCATTGCCTCAATAATGCCTTCTGTATCCCATTCCAATAACTTTTGAAATAAGACAACTGTAGCATCTACATCACCGCCGGCCCTGTGGCGGCTTGCTATTTCAATACCCAAAGCATCACACAAATTTCCTAAGCTGTATGAGCGCAATCCCGGCTTTATTTTTCGCGCCATGCGGACTGTGCAGAGCTTTTGTGCTGCATAACTATACCCTGCATTATCCAAATGATGTTTTAAAAAAGAATAATCAAAATTGACGTTATGTGCGACAAATATTCTTTCGTTCAGCATTGTATAAACATCTTTGGCAATCTCTTCAAATGACGGACTGTCGCAGACCATTTCATAATCAATGCCGGTAAGCGCAGTGATATAAAACGGAATATTGTGAGACGGCCGTACCAGCGTTTCATAACTGTCAATTATTTTATTACCGTCAAATATGCGTATGGCAATTTCGGTAATGCTGCTGCCTGCCGCATAACCGCCTGTGGTTTCTATATCCACGATGGCATATTCAACCATATTTTCTTTTTTATGTGCCATAGTTTAACAAATTGTCCTGAATGTCAGACTGATTCTTAATTGGGTTACACGTTTTGTTACCGGTAAGGTATGCAACCAGCAGGTCTGTGTTTTACCTTCCATAATGAGCAGGCTTCCGTGTTCCAAAAGCACTTCCACTTTTTCACCTGTTTGTTTATGCTTAAAGATAAACCTTCTTTCCGCACCCAAACTAAGCGATGCAATGGCACCGTCTTTTTTAAGGTCGGCTTCGCCGTCACTATGCCAGCCTACGCCTTCTTCTCCGTTATGATACAGATTCATGAGGCAGGAGTTATAGGTTTCACCGCTTTGACTTTCAATCAGGCTCTTTAATTCCAGGAGTTCCTTCGTCCAGGGTAAAGCCTGTTTGGTATTATTGGAATAGGTGTATTCAAAAGGCTGGTCACCATACCAGGCAACTTTTCTTTTGGTAATAACTTTCTTTCCAAATATTACCGCTTCATCATTGCGCCATGCTATTGTTGCAAGTAAACAACCGAGGTACTTGTCAGCGTTTTCCTTTGGCAAGACCTTGCCGTAATAATGGACGATGCCGTCTGTGGGCAAAAGGTTTTTTGTTTTATCGATCATCTTGTCGAACAATTCCATTTTTTTCTCTATTTAAAGTTACGCCCTTCTGGGAATATGGTTCCTTGTATGACTTTTTGGGAGCCCTTTTTGTGATTGCTTTTTTTCTGCTGTCCGGTGGCCGTTGTTTCATTCATCCGGTTTAATAATGCAGAAAAATCAAAAAGCTGTTCCGCAATAACGTGTATCACTTCGCCTTCTTTTTGCAGCTTGCCTTCCACTACCAAGAGCTTCGCGCTCAAAATCTGCTTACGATAATAGTCAAATTTATTTTTGAATACGACCAGGTTGGCAATGCCCGTTTCATCTTCAAGTGTGATAAAGCAGATATTCTTTGCCGTTCCGGGCCTTTGCTTTACCAATACCAAGCCCGCGACTCGTACCAATGTACCGTCCGGCCAGAGTTCCAGCTCTTTGGTTGTTAATATACTGCGTTTGAATAATTCACGGCGGATAAAACTTACCGGATGCGATTTTAAAGAAAAGGACAGGCTGCTGTAATCCTGCAATACGTGCTCGGATAAAGGCATTTGCGGAAGATCCACTTCCTCTTCTTTATCGTTAGATGTTCCTTTAAATAGGCCATTGGGTACAGTCCCCAGCGCCGATACTTCCCAAAGTGCCTGCCTGCGGTCCAGCCCGATGGAGCGAAAACTGTCCGCATCTGCAAGCCTTTCCATCGCCGCTATGGATACGCCTGCATCATGCAGTTGCGTAATGGTGATAAATGGCTTATTGCGCGCTAAAAGCAAAAGCTGTATGTCATCTTCTGAAAGTCCTTTGACCTGCCGGAATCCTAAACGCAGAGTGCAATATTTTCCTGCCTTTTCTTCTAATGTATTATCCCAAGCGGAATAGTTAATATCTACGGGCCTCATTTGCACCCCATGTTTCCTCGCATCAATGATAATTTGTGCAGGCTGGTAAAAACCCATCGGCAGGCTGTTCAGCAAGGCAGTGGAAAAAACATCCGGATAATAATACTTCAGCCAGGAAGAGATATAGACCAATAAGGCGAAGCTGGCAGCGTGGCTTTCCGGGAAACCATAACTTCCGAAGCCTTCGAGCTGCCGAAATACGCGTTTGGCAAAATCTTCTTTATAGCCTTTAGCCATCATTCCGGTAATCAGTTTTTTTTCCCAATCGCTGACTTTGCCTTTTGCTTTAAAGGTAGCCATGCTGCGTCGTAGCCCATCTGCCTCTGCGGGTGTAAAGCCTGCCGCTACAATAGCGATCTCCATTGCCTGCTCCTGAAATAAAGGAACACCTAATGTACGTCCCAATATTTCTTCGAGTTCTTTGGAAGGATATTCTATCGGCTCCTGCCCGTTGCGTCTTCTTAAATAAGGATGCACCATATCGCCCTGTATCGGGCCGGGACGCACGATGGCGACTTCTATGACCAGATCGTAAAAACATGTAGGCTTTAATCTTGGTAGCATAGACATCTGCGCGCGACTTTCTATCTGAAATACGCCGATAGTATCCGCGTGCGACACCATCTCATATACTTTCGGATCATCTTGCGGAATGTTGGCTAAGGTCAGTTCCAAGCCGTAGTGTTGCTTTGCTAAGTCAAAGGCTTTGCGGATGCAGGTAAGCATACCTAGTGCCAGCACGTCCACCTTTAAAAAGCCCAATGCTTCTATATCGTCTTTGTTCCATTCGATATTGGTGCGGTCTTCCATGCGGGCATTGAGTATAGGACATAGATCGGATAGCCTGCCTTGTGCGATCACAAAGCCGCCGGTATGCTGCCCCAATTGACGAGGGAAACCTACATATTGTTCCGTTAGTTCCAATACTTTTTTCAGGTGTGCATCATTGGTATGAAAACCATGTGAAGTCTTTTGCTGTTTCCCGGTATACCAGTCCTCGGTAAATTCCCAAAGGGATTTAGAAAGCTGGTTAATCGTATCTACTGATAAGCCCATTACTTTGCCCACATCGCGTATCGCGCCTTTATGGTGTAGCTGTGTAACGGTCGCTACAATGCCCGCCCTGTCGCGACCATATTTGTTATAGATATACTGCATCACTTCTTCCCGACGCTCATGTTCAAAATCCACATCAATATCCGGTGGCTCATCGCGTGCATCGGACATAAAGCGTGCAAACAATAATTTGAATTTAGATGGATCTACAGAAGTTACGCCTAAACAAAAACAGATGACAGAGTTAGCCGCAGAACCACGACCCTGGCATAAGATGTTCTGGCTGCGGGCAAAACGCACATAATCATACACGGTTAAAAAATAGGAAGCATAATTCTTCCGCTTAATAAAATCCAATTCATACTGGATGGTTTGCTGAATGTTGGAAGGGAGAATATCGCCAAACTTTTCTTTGGCTCCCTGCCAGGTCAATAACTCCAATTCTTGCTGCGGTGTTCTGCCTTCGATACTTAGTTCCTCTGGATAGATATATTGCAGATCATCCAGTGAAAATGTACAGGCTTTGGCAATGGCCAATGCATTATCTATGGCTTCAGGATATTGGCGAAACAGACGGTGCATTTCTGTAACAGATTTCATATGCCGCTCCGCATTTTGTTCCAAACGGTAACCTGCTGTATGGATGGTGCATTTTTCACGTATGCAGGTTAGCACATCCTGTAATTGCCGGCGCTCCGGTGAATGGTAATGCACATCATTACAGGCGACCATCGGGATATTGAATTTAACGGATAACCGATGAATACGGGAAAGCCGTTTACTGTCCAATCCATTATAAGACCGTGTAGCAGCGACGTACAGACTGTCGCCCAAATATTGTTTGTATTGCTGCACTGATCTATAAAAATCAGTTTCAAAGTCAAAGTCATTGTTCAATGAAGCGGGCGGTACAATGACAAACAGTATTTCTTTTTTATAAGGGCATACGTCGGCAATATATAAGAGACAACTTCCTTTTTCTGTCCGCAGGTTACCTTCCGTAAGTAATCCTGAAAGGCCTGCATAAGCCACTTTGGTCGTTGGATAAGCCAGCAAAGATGGCCCGTCCTGTAGGTCCAGACGACAGGCGGGAATGTAACGGATGCCTGCCTTTTTAGCCGTTACGTGTGCGCGGACAATGCCTGCCAGCGTATTGCGATCTGTAATAGCCATCGCTGTATAGCCCAAATGTGCGGCATACGCCACCAGTTCCTCCGGGTGGGATCCGCCACGAAGAAAAGAAAAATTGGATGTTATATTGAGTTCAACGTATTCCATTGCTTTGTTATATTCAGGCAAAGAATCCATGCAGATACCAGGCCGATAATTCATTATTAAAATGCCCCGAACGGAAGAGCCAATATCTTATCCCGTTTTCATCTTCCACACAGTAATAATCCCGGTGTAGCCCGTCGCCCAGCCACCATTCCTGTTCGATACGTTCCGGACCGTCGGCTTTGATGACGCGGTAGGGTTGGCCTTTATAACGGAACAACAATGGCGGATAATCCGGTATGGGTACAGTTACTTCTATTTTTTCCGGTACGGGCAGTAGACAGATGGGGCGCAATCTGTCGGTACGCCATGACGTTGTCGGCTTTTCCTGTAAGTCGGCTGCTTCTTTGTAAGAACGCTCCGGCCAGTGATGTTCATCAGGCAGGTAACGGTGTATCTTATCTTGTCCAAGCTTGCCTGCGATTTTATCCAATAGTTCCGCTATCGCTTTTTCATCATTGCCTGCAACATTCCATAATAGTTCTTTGGTGACAGTCAGTTGCTCGGTTAGCGTTGCTTCAAGCAAAAACAATTCTATGCCCAATGCCGGTCGGATAGTAGGTATCTTCAGTTCAAACAATTTAAACAAATGCGCGGCACTGCGCGACGGGTGGCTGGTGCTAAGGGTTATATATTGCACTTCATTATCTACCCGGTGGCAGCTAAGCACCGCGGTACGCAAGCCTTTACTTTCTTTATAGAGCCGCAGGCATAGTTTATTCAGTAATATCTGAATAGCTATTTCAATGCCCTTTGCAGTGCGGATAGGGTCTAAGCAGGGTAGTCTTTCTTCATAAGGAGCTATAGGATGCACCGGCTGCATGGCTTGCGCAACAAGGCCCAAAGCCTGATCTATGCGGGTAAGTATTTCTTGTCCGAAACGCCGTCTTAATATTGTTCGCGGCATATCTATAAAGCTGCCGATGGTATATAATCCTAGCTTATGGAGTCTGTCTATAACGGTTTGTTCCAGTCTTAGT
>NZ_JBNQGD010000093.1:0-1027 GCF_050436765.1 Arachidicoccus sp.
ATGATGGTGATAATGATGCATTTTCTGTGCAAACCAAGGCGTCACTGGTATGGACACCGGAGTTCAAAAATACGAAGCATAGTTTTATGGGATTAATAAATATGATGACCTATAGTTCTAATAATATTTCCTATCAGGCCCGTACCTCCAATACAGCATCCTCTTATCTACAAGACCCTTCTATTGCTTCAAGAGTCAATGGTACGCAGTCTGCTTTGAGCTCCAGTTCGACACAGACGGCAAATGGGAGCTTACTGTTTAATGGACAATATAGTTATCTGGATAAATATATTATCAATGCGGGGCTGCGGGGCGACGGCACCTCCAGATTATCACCCAGCAACAGATTTGGATTGTTTCCTTCTATATCCGGTCGTTGGCGGGTTTCGGGTGAGAAATTTTTATCAAAATTAGACTTTATAGATGACCTCAGCCTGCGTGTAAGTTACGGTCAGAGTGGTAATGCACCATCTAAAGATTATTCTTTCTATAATGTATATAACAATATTGACTGGAGTTTTATGGGCCAGGCAGGCGTTTACCCTTCCAATATGGAATTGAATAACCTAAAATGGGAAACGGTCGAGGGAAGTAATCTGGGAATCAGTTTAGCTATGTTTAAAAACAGGTTCTTTATTGATGCTGAAATTTATCGTAACCGCACCAAGGATTTATTGTTTAACGGTCTTGAGATACCATCTATCAATGGATTCAATGATGTGAATATGAATGTCGGAACAATGGACAACCAAGGCTTTGAAATTACGTTGCAAACGCAACCATATAACAGTGGAAACTGGAAACTGGATTTTGATTTTAATCTTGCCCGTAATCAAAATATGCTAAGGGAGATCTCGCCATTCTATCCCGTTGAAAAAGGAAATGTTACGACCAATGGTGTTTACAAAACTTATATGCAGGTAAATAATCCTTTCGGCTCTTTCTATGGTTATAGGTTTCAAGGCGTTTATAAAGATAAAGAGGCGACACTTGCAAAAGATGCCAGTGGTGCCGTTATACATAGGCC
>NZ_JBNQGD010000094.1:0-6250 GCF_050436765.1 Arachidicoccus sp.
AAGACGTTAGACCTTTATAGAGGTTGCCTTTACCAAAGGCAACCTCTTATTCTTTATTTTTTGGAATATGAAAATCTCCGCTTAAGATTTAAAACGCTTTATAAAAGAAATTTGAAAACAAACCGGTTCAATCATTGCAGGGACATGAACCAAGAAATTAATCATCTACAAAGTAACGAATTTATTCAATTTGATCCATTGGAAGTAATGGGGAGTAGTTGATGGTGTATAGATTCTAAATGCATTTCTTCTGGGTTTTATTTGGTTTTCTTATTGGGCATGATTTTATTTAATCATGCCCAATTTTTTTCTTGTCTGTCATTGTGCTATTATAGGTGTTAAAAAAGACCTCCATGAGTTCTTTTAAAGCAATTAACGCTTCTATTAACTAATAATCGAAAAGTTAATATTTTTTGCCCTGTATTGATAACTAAAATAATACCTGAAATTTGCTAAAATCATTTTTATGCAGCAGTTACGTATAATTTTCGCTTTGTTGGGTATCACAATTTCCTCGGCCCTACTGGCGCAAAGTCCTGTGAAACATGTTACTGACAGCACTTCCATTGAACGTGATACGTCTAGCCCAAGGCCGCAAATAATTGCAGACAATACAACGGATAAGATTTTGCGGGATAAAATAATGAATGAAATACAATCTGGCTTTGATAAAAAAACTAAAATAATTGATTCGACTGTTTATCAATTGGATCAAAAAGTAAATGCATTAAATATATCTATCAAGGATTCTAAAGATGCAAAAGAAAAGGTCGAAAAACTCTTTTTAAGAGTACAGGCTTTAGAGGACCGCCAAAAGGCTATGGAACAAAATGACGTTAACACCTATCAAGCCAATTATCAGTCTGCGATCGTCAATCTATTGTCCATGGATAGAGAGATAAAACCTCTGCTGCTTTTTAATTCTACGCGCCGCTTTTTTGACCAACTAAATGAAGCGGGTAATCCGATGAATTATGCGGGCTATAAGGAATGGTTTTCAAAGTTTGGTCAATACGTAAAGAAGAATGAAAAGACTGATGAAGCGCTAAATATGACTAGCAACCTGCTTACATTCTCTGGAAGTACTGCACAGTATGTTCCAGTTGTGGGACCCATTTCTTCTGTACTTTTTGCCGGCATGACTACTTATTTAAGTAGCTTGGGTAAAAGAAATAAGGCACTTCGGGACCAAAGTGAAAAAATGATTGCACTCACAATGAAAGTAAGTCAATTTGATTATGACAAGGGGGAAATAGAGCATGAATGGGAAGTGATAACAGCCGAATTAAAAGGCCTTAAAAGTCTTTATACCCATAGTTTAACCTATAATCTAAGATTGTTGAACGTTGATTCTACAAATTTTGTCGATTCCTTTACCACACAAAGCGATGCTGAAATCAGGTATCAGTATTTAACGACTCTGCGTAAGAACGCAAGTAATTATATCGCTGCAAAAAAAATATCCGACCCTAAAGGCTGGAAAGAAGATGTATATTATAATATGATGGAGGTGCAATCTCTAAAAACGAGATTTGGCCAAATAACTTTTAGAATTGATCAAAATATTATAAAATATGGGGAAGTTTTTGAAAAATACAAAAGTGACCCGCAGATTGGGCCACAAATAACCAATTTGCTTTCAAAGTTAACCGATTTAGAAGAGACATTTGATAAAGCCTTTGATCCAATGGATTACATAAATTCTGCAACAAAAATGTATAAGGTGATGTGATAATTACCAATGCGACAATTTGAATGAGACTGTTCATGAACCGGAAAGCCCCTCTCTTCAATGAATTGTTTAAACGCTTTCATGCATCCTTTAGTGTTGAATTTTTATTCGCTGGAATGCTCCTTCAAAAGGGGCAGCAGGCTATAATTGTCATTTTATTTTTGAAAAGAAATTTTATTGGATAAATCTATCGGAATAGATAAAAGTCATCTGAATTCTTTCTTTATTTTTTAATGCCGCTACAATATGGCTGGGTAGGCTTGTGCCATTATCAAAGGATTAAAACATTTTCTAATCCCCTCGGTGTGGTAGTCCCCGATATCTTTCACATTCTCCTTTTTTGCTTTTGATTTCCCAGCATTTAAATACGATCCATGATAATATTCTATAACCTTATGGAAAGATTTTAAGATTATTTATTTATATATAAATGTATTTTTGACATATAAATTTACTAACTTAGATTTGTTATTGACTTTTGAATAGGAAAGAAGGGATAGCAAATAATTTAAAAACTGTATTTATTTATTCAAATTGAAAATAATAATTAAAATAGGAAATTTCTCCAATACTTTGTTGAAGAGCTTTGTAGAGCCTTGCCATAGAAGGATTCTTCTATGCTGTCTATTCTTTTTTACTTTATTTTCTTGCTCTAATTCGGCCTATCTATATTCTTCCTTTCACGAACCCGCTAATCAAGGTTTGAGATTTTTGTATAGCTATGACGGCTATCACTGGAAAGATTTTGGACATATTTTTTTGAAACCCGAAGTGGGAGAAAAAAGGATTATGCGGGATGCTTCTATTTTACAAGGACCAGACAAAGTTTTTCGTTTAGTTTGGACTTCTTCTTGGAAAGGTGAAAAAAGCTTTGGTTATGCTAGTTCAAAAGATCTTATCCATTGGTCAAAAGAACAAGAAATTCCTGTCATGGAAAACGAGCCCACGACAGTCAATGTTTGGGCGCCCGAACTATTTTATGATGCAGTTACAAAACAATATATTATTGTGTGGGCTTCCACCGTTCCGCATCGTTTTGCAAGGGGACAGGAAGATGAGGATAATAATCACAGATTGTATTATGTGACGACCCGAGATTTCAAAAATTTTTCTAAAGAACAATTATTTTTCGATCCGGGTTTTAGTAGCATTGATGCACAAATCATTAAACAAGGGAAAGGAAAATATGTACTTGTTTTTAAGGATAATACCAGGCCTAATAGAGATATAAAAGTCGCTTTTTCCAATAATCCGTTAGGGCCCTATCAGAATGTTTCAAAGGCTTTTACACCCGGCTTTTCCGAAGGGCCGGCAACAATAAAAGTGGGCAAAAACTATCTAATTTATTTTGATTGGTACAGCAAAAAAGTATTTGGCGCGGTAAAAACGAGGGATTTTCAAACATTTACCAATGTTACCAGTCAAATTGATATTCCACAAGGACATAAACATGGAACAATTATAAAGGTCAAAAAGAAAATCATCAGAAATATATTCCATGAACTATCTAATAACAATGACGACTAAAGGAAAGAACGATTTCTTAAAAATAATGACAGTTTTGGTGTTTTCTCTAGTTACTGTAAATTCAGGACTGAAAGCGCAGGATACGGTACATTATAGTGGACAAACATTGGTAAATGTAGATTATCCCGATGGCCGCCTCGCACCGGTAGTAGGGGTACATAACATACAGGTTTTAAGAGCCAATAGACAGCATCCTTCAACTGCGGAAAATTACGGATGGACATATAATCATCAACCGATGCTGGCATATTGGAATAATCAATTTTATTTGGAATATCTAAGTGACAAAGTGGGGGAGAGTGTCCCACCTGGGCATACATTATTAACAACCTCCAAAGATGGTTATAGCTGGCAAAAGCCAATGGTCATTTTTCCAAAATATAAAATACCGGACGGCACCACAAAACCAGGTGTTAAAGGTGTCGCGAAGGATTTGTATGCGGTAATGCATCAAAGAATGGGCTTTTATGTTTCAAAATCTAATCGTCTTTTGGTAATGGGTTTTTACGGAATTGTGCTCGCTGCTCACGATGACCCAAATGATGGTAAAGGTATTGGGCGTGTCGTAAGAGAAGTCTATAAAAATGGTCAATTAGGACCGATTTATTTTTTGCATTATAATCCTGCTTGGAACGAAAAAAATACGAGTTATCCTTTTTTTACAAATAGCAAAGACAAAGGCTTTGTTGCAGCTTGCAAAGAGGTAATGGATGATCCTTTGATGATGATGCAGTGGGAAGAAGAGACCGATAGAAAAGATCCTTTGATTCCTTTGCATAAAAATTATAAAGCCTTTAATTTTTATCATTTACCAGATGGGCGCGTTGTGGGATTATGGAAATATGCGCTTACCGCCATCAGTAAGGACAATGGAAAAACTTGGCCGCTAAACGCTACGCGCGCACCGGGATTTGTGACTAGTAATGCCAAAATCTGGGGACAGCGTACCTCTGACGGAAAATATGTAACGGTGTATAATCCCTCTGAATTCAGATGGCCTTTGGCCCTTTCGACGAGTAAGGATGGGCTAAATTATACGAATTTACTTTTAGTGAACGGCGAGATTCCTCCTATGCGTTATGGTGGTGCTTATAAATCTTATGGACCTCAATATACACGCGGTATTATTGAAGGAAACGGGACGCCTCCAGATGGTAATTTATGGGTAAGTTATAGTATGAATAAGGAAGATATTTGGGTCTCAGAGATTCCTGTTCCCATCAAGGAGTTAGCGACACAACAGGCAAATGATGACTTTAATAAAATGCCCAACGGGAAAGAATTAGTGAAGTGGAATTTTTATAGTCCGCAATGGGCGCCTGTGGGGATTACTAAAATGCCAAATGGAAAAAAAGCACTCACCTTGAGTGACTGGGATCCCTTTGATTATGCCAAGGCAGAACGAATAATTCCCGACGCGAAAATTTTGACGGCTTCCTTTTCGATAACACCTGAACAAAATAAAAATGGCCAATTAGATATAGCATTTCAAAACGCAGTGGGTGCAGCAGCAATTCGACTAACCTTTGATTCTACCGGTACTTTTTTTGCAAAAGCCGGTTACAGAAACAAAGACATTATGAAATACGACGCAGGTAAAACGTATAATATAGAAGTGAGCTTAAATACCCAAAACCGCTTTTATACGGTTAAAGTCAATGGTGAAATGAAAATGAGAAATTTGTTCTTTGCGCCAATTCACTACGTAAGACGAATTGTTTTTAGAACAGGCGGTGTGAGAAGATTTCCAAATGCAGATACGCCTACAGACCAAGACTATGATTTACCCAACGCTGGTGAAAAAACCCAAAAAGCAACTTATTATATAGCATATTTAAAAACTACAGATAAATAAAATGGAATTACTTAAGAAGGTATTTTTATGGAGTGTTGCATTTGTTTTTGCGAGAACAAATGCTGCTGAAGCCTCCATTACTTTACCACAGATAATTGGAAACAATATGGTTCTGCAAAGAGAACAACCGGTGCCCATTTGGGGGAATGCTGAGCCGGGAGAAAAAATAATTGTTCTTTTTAATCATCAAGAAAAAAGAACAAAAGCAGATACCCAGGGCAAATGGGAGGTCTGGCTTGACCCGTTAAGCACTTCATTTACCCCGGAAAATTTAACCATAGAAGGTAGCAATACAATTGTGCTTAAAAATATTCTTGTAGGAGAAGTCTGGTTTACTTCCGGACAATCAAATATGGAGTATACCATGCGTAGAAACAGTAAAGTGACCAAGACTTATGCAACGGGATATTCTCCAGTGGATGAATTGAATTATGCAAAAAATAAAAACATTAGAATATTTTTGGGTGATAGAAAGAGGCTAGTAAAAGTTCATCCAGATCACGAAGGATGGTGTTATGCAGAAGATTCTGCCTTACGTTCTTTTTCTGCCGTTTCGTATTTTTTTGCCAAGGAATTGTATGAAAAATTACATGTACCCATTGGTGTCATTTCTTCAGCTGTTCCGGGAAGTGCTATAGAGCCCTGGTTAGGTGCAACCATTACTTTAACGGACAAGGATGGGAAAATATTAAACGCAGATACTTCGAAACCCGGTAAATTTTATCCCACATTAATACAAACAATTGCACCATTTGGTATTAAGGGTATTCTTTGGTATCAAGGTGAGACCAATTGTTTCCAAAACGAAACGCTGGGTTATACTTATAAAATGAAATTGCTTATTGATGAATGGAGAAGTCTTTGGCATAAACCCGACTTACCATTTTATTATGTTCAAATTGCGCCTTATTTGTATTCTAAAAGCCCGGGAAAATATCCTTTAGATAAATATACGCTTCCAAAGTTTTGGGAAGCTCAAACTTTGGCACTTAAAATTCAAAATACCGGAATGGCCGTGATAAATGATTTACCTGATAATTTGGACAATATTCATCCACCGGGAAAATGGGAGGTTGGCCGTCGTTTAGCTTTAATTGCTTTAGCAAAAAATTATCATCAAAATGTAGAATATAGTG
>NZ_JBNQGD010000095.1:0-1088 GCF_050436765.1 Arachidicoccus sp.
GAGCTAGGGATATTTGACCGAAAGGGTAAAAAACCTCTGGATCTACTAGCTCAACTAAAGCTTTTGGCGACGTAGTCGCCGGATTTCAGCAGCCCGGCATAGCCAGTCTTATTCCGATTAGGGTTGCAGGTTCCTGAACATTTCTCCAAAAAAGCAGAAGGGTTAAATTCAGGAAATCTGCATTTAACATAAGTAAAGAACCTAGACACATCGGGATTCATTAAAAAGCCTTTAAAAACTACTTTTCTCTTTCTATAATTATAAATACTTTGTCTACTCATCTTAAAATCAGGTTCAAACTCCCTTAAAAAAGTGATCAGAGCAGTGGAGTCCTGGAAATACACCCCAGAAACTTTATTATTGGCTGAAGCTTTAATGAAGTTATAAATAGCTCTCTTTAAAAATATATTGTTATTGAGCTTCTTATCTTCAGCCGGCGTAGCTGGAATTAAATTTCTGCTATATGTAGAATAAGATTCCAAGTTTGTTCTACCTAAATCCTTATCCCCCAGTGGGGGATTAGAAGTCGGTCTATGGTGGTGAAGGCTCAATTTACCGCTAGGTTTAGGCTCTTGTTTAGTAAGATCTGAATTTGAATTTAAAACTTTTATGTTGTTGTTTTGTGAAGTTTGATTTATATGCTGTATAGGCTCAAATATAATTTTTATAAATTCACTTCTATTTAACCCAACTTTCTTAAATTTTTTTTCTTCAGATTCGACAAACAATCTAGCATTATTCCTTATTCAACAGTAGAAGTCAAAAAATTCTGTGGTTAATTTTTCTTTATTACAATATAGTTCCTTATCTTTGTAAAATAAAGTAATATTATGTTTACCCTTTCTGGCTACTATAGAGATGTTATAATAAACCTCTTCATCTAAATGTGAGATAAAAGCATGACGCGCTTCTATTGAACGTTTATCACCATGCACGAACGATTCGTAATCACCCGATAATAAAGCAGATATAGTAATAAAAATTGTAATTATACCTTTAGCAGATGGAATAACTTTAAATTTACCTTTAGGATTACGATCTTTAACAACTATAGCACTACCTAATTCTTTATATTTAAAATCAGGTTT
>NZ_JBNQGD010000096.1:0-4861 GCF_050436765.1 Arachidicoccus sp.
GTGGTTGATGAGATGGCCTGCCAGGAGCTTGTAGAACGGGTCACCGCCTATCTGGAGGAGGCGCTGTCGCCGGCGGATCGCGCGCAGTTTGACGCGCACCTGGCGGAGTGCCGGGGCTGCCGCACCTACCTGGAACAGCCCCCGGCGATATTATATATGCAGATATTAATAAAGACGGATCTATTGATTCGCGCGATCAGATTCTGGTAGATCAAACAAATATTCCGCAGTTGACCTTTGGATTCAATGCCAACTTTAGATACCAAGGATTTGATCTTTCTATTCTTTTGCAAGGTCAGGGCGATGCTAAACAGTTCTTCGGAGGTTATTTTCCGGTAATGAGTTATTCGTTGGGGAATTTTCTAAATTGGAGAGCCAACGATCGGTGGACACCTACACATACCAATGCTTCCATGCCAAGAGCAAGTTATGAAGTTATGAATAATAATACCATAAATTCTACCCAATGGCTTATTAATGCTGGCTTTTTAAGAGTGAAGAATATGTCCTTAGGTTATAACTTACCCCAAGATAAAATCAAAAAATTGGGCATGCAAAATTTACGCTTTTCCGTAAGTGCGAGTAATTTACTGCTGATTTATGACCATATGAAGGATCTGGGATTTGACCCCGAAACAACAGATTACTGGTATTATCCGCCTCAACGTGTAATTAGTTTTGGTGTGAATGTAACCTTTTAAATTAAACGAATCTTAATATCGAAGATATGAAAAAATTTATTTATATATTTATGCTTGTTTTTATTGCGGCGACGTCCTGTAATAAACTTGAATTAACGCCCTTGAATACCATTTCTGATGCCAATACCTGGGGTAATCAGAACCTTATTCAGCTGTATGTGAATGCACAATACAATGTATTGCTGCATGGCTATAGTAATGATCTATTGGCCGCAGCAGACGATGAAGCATTTAATATCCATCAATACGGAAATATGTATATGGTCCAAACAGGTCAACTGACACAGGACAACGTAACTGATTTTTCTACAAAGATTAATTACTGGGACTTTGCCTACAGTTATATCTATAATATCAACGTTTTCTTCTCAAAAATAGATGCTGCCCCGGTGGATGCTACTTTTAAAGCGGGTGCCATTGCGGAAATGAGATTTCTTCGGGCCTATATCTATGCTAATTTGATATGGCGTTATGGTGGCGTGCCTATCATTACGCATGTATTCAGCCTTCATGATAATTTTAAAGTTACCCAGTCGTCTTATGATGATTGTGTAAAATTTATCGATGCGCAGTTGGATTCTGCAGCAGCCGATCTGCCCGCTAAACAGCCTGCGGATCAAGAAGGGAGAGCGTCTGGCGATGCTTGTTTGGCACTAAAGGCAAGGGTACTGCTCTACGACGCCAGTCTGCTGAACAACCCTAATCATGATAATACAAAATGGCAAGCTGCTGCGGATGCATCGGCAGCGTTACTCAACTTAGGATATTCATTAAATCCGGATTATCAGAGTACATTTCTAACAGATAATAATGAGATCATTTTTGCAAGGTATTTTACACAGGCAAATTCTACCAATTTTTCTCAGGAAGAAGGTCGTAATGGCTCTAACGGATGGACTTCACAAAACCCCTCGCAAAATCAGGTGAATGCCTACGAAATGGTAGCTACCGGCATGTTGCCCTACACGGAAAAACCCGATGGTAGTCTTGTGCTGAACCCTGGATCCGGCTATGATCCTATGCATCCCTATGTCGGCCGTGATCCGAGGTTTGATGCATCCATATTACATGATGGCTCGCTGTGGCAGGGACGTGTAACTGAAACTTTTGACGGTGGACTTGATTCCCCCGGCAGTACCGTACAGCCATGGAATGCGTCGTTAACTTCTTATGCCTATAAGAAAGGTGTTGTCGAAAGTATCCCGCCAACTGGCTCTACCGTAAAGCCAACAAATCCTTGGATTTTCTTCCGCTATGCAGAAGTGCTTCTTAATTATGCGGAGGCAGAATTTGAATTAGGTAATGAAGCGGTTGCACGTCAATATATCAATCTGGTTCGTGCACGCCCCAGCGTAAAGATGCCTCCTGTAACAGCTACCGGAGATGCACTTAGGGATGCCATCCATGAAGAACGCCGGGTTGAATTTGCTTTTGAAGGGCTTCGTTTCTTTGACGTGCGTCGTTGGAAAATAGCCACTGTTACGGAGAATATGCCATTACTGCGCATGCATATAACTAAACGGACCGACGGGACCAAGACCTACGAAATAGATACGCTGGAGAAGCGGTCTTTTTTGCCGCAGCATTACCTGATGCCGATACCACGTTCAGAAGTTGCTAAGAGTCTGGGGTCTCTTACACAAAATCCTGATTATTGAGCTCTTGCAGAACGATCAGCTGAGGCTAATCGTTCTGCATCGTTTTAAAGCCATTGGTAGCCGTATCACTTTTGCTTTTTATCACTGCCCTGAAGTTCATAAGTCCTAATTTTGGCATAAATGGCGCGTTGTTGAGCAAAGGGGAATATTTGAATATTGATGTATTGATCATGTGCTGTATTATTATTTTTTTATGAAAGAACCTTTCCATTTGACGCGTATCTACTTCCTCGGCAGTGTTCTTTTGTTGCTATTGTTTTGCGGACCGGTTTTGCAAGCGCAGCAACAAGCACACGGAACAATTGATCGCAAAGCAGTAGTGACCCGCCACAATTTGGTACTGAAAGATCCACACTTTGCGGGCCCCACGCAGGTGGGCAACGGCGATTTTGCCTACGGGTTTGATATCACCGGTATGCAGACCTTTAGTGATCAGTTTACTACTATGTCACAGTGGAGTTGGCATAGTACTATTGTTCCGAAAGGCACGAGTGTTCAGTTATTTAAAAAGACCCCTGTTGAAACCCATGGGAGAATGGTTGCTTACGATTTACCCAATCCGCAACAACCGGCACTCACGCAGTGGCTCGCCCGTAACCCACATCGTTTTAATCTGGGCAGAATCGGGTTGGTGCTAAAGAAGAAGGATGGTAGCCTCGCAACAATAAAAGATTTGGTTAACCCATCGCAGTATTTGAATTTATGGAATGGTATTGCAGAAAGCACCTTCAGCATAGAAGGAGAAAAAGTGAAGGTTATAACGATATGTGATGGGCAAAAAGATATCCTTGGATTCAGTATTCAATCGGCACTTATACGACAACACAGGTTAACAGTGTTTGTACAGTTCCCTTATGCAAGCCTGGATTATTTTAGTAATGGATCGGATTACACAAAACCTTTCTTACATCAGACGACATTATCTATACTTGGCAAAAATTCAGTTGTATTCAATAGGCGATTAGATAGTACGACTTATCAGGTGGCTTGTCAATGGACGGGTGGTGGAAAGATAAAGGAGATAGCCACTCATCATTTTATGCTGATACCTGCCGGAAATGAAAATTCGGTCGCATACACTTTTGCCTTTTCTGCTTCAAAAATAAGTTCTCCACTTCCCGATTTTAGCAGTATCAGATCCAGTAGCATAAAACACTGGGCCGCTTTTTGGAATAGCGGGGGAGCGATCGATCTCTCTGGAAGTAAAGATCCGAGATGGTTTGAATTGGAGCGTAGAATCGTATTGTCCGAATATATTATGGCGATAAATGCTGCAGGCAATTATCCCCCCGCAGAAACGGGACTAGTGAATAACAGTTGGTATGGTAGATTTCATTATGAGATGTATTGGTGGCACGCCGCACACTATGCGTTGTGGGATAGATGGCCGCTGTTGTATAAGAGTTTACATCTTTATAAAGATAACCTAAAGGCGGCGGAGTTGCGAGCTGAGCAGCAAGGTTACCAAGGCGCGAGGTGGCCTAAATGTACGGGGCCCAATGGTGTAGAGTGGCCTTATCCAACCCATGCTTGGCTGGTTTGGCAGCAACCGCACCCGATTTTTTTTGCCGACTTGGATTATCGGGCACACCCTACTGTTGCGACGCTAAAAAAATGGAATGACATCGTTCAGCAAACAGCTAATTTTTTGGCGTCTTATGCCTATTTAGATACGGCGCGTAACCAATATGTTTTAGGACCACCCATAAAAGCCGTTCCCGAAAATAATGACCCATTGTCTACCCAAGACCCTGCATTTGAATTGGAATATTGGCGCTATGGATTAATCACTGCTCAAAACTGGCGCAAGAATCAAGACCTGACACCTAATCCCAAATGGGCCGATGTGTTGAAAAGATTAGCACCCATACCCTTGGAGCATGGCTTATATGTTCAATGGGAGGGCATCGACAGCATGTGGACAAAATATAATTATGAGCATCCAGCTATGGCTGGGATTTTTGGCGTATTGCCGGGTTATGGAATAGATACTTTGACCATGCAGAAAACTTATGCAAAGATTAGAAAGGCTTGGGATTTTGATAAAGTGTGGGGCTGGGATTTTCCAATGATGGCTATGGATGCGGCGCGATTAGGCTATCCGGGTCAGGCAGTTGATTGGTTATTAAGTGATTCTTCCAGATTTTCCTTTGATGTGCATGGCTTTGTCGGTGGAGGGAACCCTTATCCTTACATCCCTTCTAATGGAGGATTGCTATATGCGGTTGCAATGATGACTGCGGGGTGGGATGGAGATAAAAATGCCGCTCAACCAGGTTTTCCCAAAGACGGTTCATGGGTGGTAAAATGGGAGGATTTAAAGAAAGCTCCCTGATGATTTTTTGATGAATAAAAATGGAACTGAAAAATTAAATGTCTTTAAGTTTCAGGTATTTCAAAGACATGAATGGGCGCATTAAAACCTGACAACGGTAGCACGAATAAATACTTCTTAGTTTAAAAAGTAAAAACCTTGTAATGATTATAACAGTAAAAAAAGTG
>NZ_JBNQGD010000097.1:0-9386 GCF_050436765.1 Arachidicoccus sp.
GGCCTAAGAATTATGATATGTTTGCAATACTTACTGATCAGCAAAAAAAAGAGGTTGCGAAATATAAAGATGTATTGAATACCACGTTTGACAATGGAACCTGTTACACGCAAATAAGAGCACTCGCCATTGCTTACGCCAACATAAAAGACGAACGATATAAGGAAGCAGCTATAAACGGCTTGCAATATATTTTAACGGCACAATATAACAATGGCGGCTGGCCTCAATATTATCCGCTTGAAAACAATTATAGCCGTGAAATTACTTTCAACGATGGCGCTATGATGGGCATTATGAATCTATTGGGAGATATTCTCGTTACGAAAAGCCCTCTGTATGATTTTATAGACAGGGATCTTCGTGGACAATTACAAAAATCTTATGAGAAAGGAATTGACTGTATTTTAAAAACACAGATAAAAGACAATGGCGTATTAACCGCTTGGTGTCAGCAACACGACGAAAAAACATTAAAGCCGGCTTGGGCACGCAAATTTGAACCCCCGTGCATTTGTGACGGAGAAAGTGTCGGCATCGTACAATTTTTAATGGGTATCCGTCAGCCAAACCAACAAATCATCAATGCAGTTCAAGCTGCTGTGCGTTGGTTTGATGATTCTAAAATTTTAAATACCCGCATTAAAAAAATCGCGGCTCCCCCCATGAAAACACGTTTCCGCCTCTCTACGTCCGATAGAATAGTAGTTATTGATTCTGCCGCACCTCCTATATGGACAAGATATTATGAACTTACAACACATCGTCCTCTTTTCTGCAACCGCGATAGTAAGGTCGTGTATTCTCTTGATAAAGTGGAACGCGAACGACGTGATGGCTATGGATGGTACACGTATGCCCCTCAAAAAATATTGAACGAATACCCAAAATGGCAAAAGAAATGGGCGCCGAATAATAATATGCTGAAATAAAGAAGATGTTATTGCTCAATGTGCTCCCCATCCCAGAGGCAATAAAAGTCCGACACCGATAAGCTAAAAGATTTCGAACAAATTATATTTTGACCAATTGGCAAGAATCATTTGTTAAATAAACAGGGCCGGCCGCGGCTGTACTCCAGATCTAACGGCTATGGATTTAATTTAAGGGTAGACTCTCTAATTATTATTTCTGAAGGAATCACAATCGTCTTATCAACAATATTTTCTCTATTGTGTTTGAGACTCATCTGATTGATTAATTCTGTCGCAGCAATTTCTCCCATTAATTCTCCCGGATAATCTAACGTAGAAAGTTTTGGAACAACTAAGTCGCCTAATATATCATTATTAAACCCCATTACCGCAATATCTTCCGGGACCTTAAACCCCTTCTTATGTAAAACTTGAATGCATATGGCTGCTGAAAAATCATTCATGACAAAAAATGCGTCCGGCTTCTGTTTTAGTAACTGTTCAACGGCTTCAACAATTTCAGACTTCTCTGCATTACAAATTTTTACTAATTTTTCTTTATAGATTATCCCGTTATCGTTTAATGCTCTTTTATAACCCAAAAACCTTTCCTTGTAAACATTTCTTTGAAGATCTGCTGTAATATGCGCAATACGCTTCCGACCTCCAGCAATCAGATGTGCAGTAGCCTCATAGCCACTACTAAAATTATCTATTATGACTTTTGTGCAGTTAACCTCTGGCATAACCCGGTCAAAAAATATAACTGGGATTTTTCGATCGAGAAACGGTGTAAAATGATCAATATTCTTCGTATTTAAAGCTAATGAAACAATAACCCCATCGACTCTTTTATTCAATAAGCTTTTCGCATTTGCCACCTCTCTTACGCCGGACTCTGCCGAGTTCATAATTAATATATCATAATGCGCTTTATTAATTATTTTTTCAATCCCGGTAAGTACACAGGTAATAAAATAGCTATCTAACCGATGCACGATCACTCCGATTGTCTTCGTTTGTCGCTTACGAAGATTACTTGCAATTGTATTATGCTGATACCCCATTTCAGTTGCCGTTTTATGAATTTCATCTCGCGTCTTTTTTGTTACACGAGGGCTGTTATTTAAGCCGCGGCTTACTGTCGAGGCCGTAACGCCTAATCTTTCGGCGATGTCGTAGATGGTAACTTCTTTTTGCATGTTTTTAAAATAGCACCAATTATTTATCTATTTACAAATTAAACTCATAGAAATAGAAACTGTGAGAGCCGTAATGACTCCCTCTTACAGATAAGATAAACCTCTTTTTTGATCGTGTGAAACTACCCCTCTAAGTATTAAAAGCTAATCTGAATTACTGACGTCAAGAGTGCTTAAAGGCTCATTTACTTCCAAGTAGAAAAAACCGTTATGCCATCTTTTGTAATGTCTCACCGCATACTTTCTGTTCTATAAAACTATCTCTCTAATAAAATATCTCACAATACAATTACGCAATAATAAGGCAGCTACGCTCATCATCAATGCAATCATTATTGACTAATACATCCAACGCTAATAAAGCTCATCTCCAACACCTCGATGCCAACTATCTTTTTCAAAGCATTAAAATTTCCAGAGAATCAATTTTCTACCATAAAATGGCAATCGATTGCAATTTTAAAGAAAAAAAATCAAACTATAAAATAAAAAGATCTTCTCTAAAGACAATCTTCCGTTGAAACTCTTTTGCAGAGACTAATAAAATCCAAAAAATAATTAATTAATTAAAGATCAAAAGAGAAAAGAAGAGTCAATTGAAAATATTTCTTCCGACTCGATTCCACTATTGAGGGCAAATGGATTTACCGGAGATAACGGGCGCGTTAAGGCTTCATTAGCCATACTCAATTCCAGCTGTCTACTAATATCCTTAATCTGCTAAGCCCAAGTCTAACGCGTGATTGATTGCAGCACTAATCAATGCGACACTTTCCATTAAAAGAGATTTACGATAATGGATAATACTTTCAAATCTTTTCTAAATCTTTATCACATTAGCCGCATATCTATCTAATGTATTGGCTATATTGTCATCAATAACAATTGTTTCTGCTCTCTTCAAGAAAAAATGTATTCTCTCAATTTTAGATATACTAAACTTGAGTCAGTACCTAAAAAAAATATCAATTTACGCCCCATTGTTTATTGGGCTTGCTTCCCATTTGTAGCTCCAGTGTACCACCGTTCATTAATTCTTCATGGGTAAAAAAGGGCGTATTTAAGGCTATGCCATTCATTGTAGCAGATTGAATATATTTATTTACTGCTGAACAATTATGTGCAATCATCGTAAACACCTTACCCTTGGCTAGCTGGATAGTTACCTTACTAAAAACAGGGCTACCAATTGCATAAATGGGTCTACCAGGTGTTACCGGATAAAACCCCATAGAAGAGAATACAATAAATGCCGACATACCTCCTCCATCTTCATCCCCCGGTATACCAAAAATATCATCCCCAAACCAAGTCTTTAATAGAAGCCTTACACGCGCTTGTGTTTTCCAAGGCGCATTTGTGTAATTATATAAATAGGGAATGAAAAAACTAGGTTCGTTACCCATGGAGAACTCCCCAACTAATCCGGTGGCGTCGGGAAACTTAGCCCAGAACTCGTATTTAGAACGGTCAAGACCTTCTCGAAACAATTGATCGAGTCTATTTTCAAAACCTTTTTTGCCTCCCATTAAATTCATTAGGCCCGGGATATCTTCTTGAACCTGCCACAAGTAAGTCCAACCATTGTTTTCATCATAATAATTCCTACCTCCCATTCCGCCGTCAAATTTTGGATCAATATTTATCCAATTTCCTTTTTCATCTTTAGGCATAAAAAACTGCCTATCTGCGTCCCATACATTTTTATAGTTTTGACCCCTTTTTGAAAAATATTTATAATCATTTCCTTTGTTTAAATCTTTCGCCAACTGACCAACAGCCCAATCATCATAGCTCCCTCCAAGCGTTACAGCAACAGCCTGCCTTTTTTCAAAAGGATGAACTTGCGAAACAGTTTCTTTGGCTCCTTTGTCTAAGGCAGGAAAATACCCATTCTTATAATAAAAGTCATCCAATGAAGTTTTGCGGCCATTGCGCCAAGGAAGCATTGTTGCCTGCATCGCATTTTTTTTCATTCCTTCATAAGCTTTTTCATAATCAACATTTTTAAGCCCTTTACGATAGGCATCTAAAAACATTACGGAACTATGAAAAGCATTCATACAGGCATGGTCACCAAATAAAACAGGAAATGTAGGCATCCAGCCACTTTGCTCATACATTCTAACATAAGACTGAAGCATATCTTCCTCTTGCGCAGGATCCAAAATCATTCTTAAAGGATGTAAAGCAAGATAGGTATCCCAAACCCAATCATCTACATAAAAAGGTCGACTATCCGTGTGAACTTGGTTATCATAACCGCTATAATATCTCCCATCTTCGGTAATATCCACCATTCGTTCTTTGCAACGATATAGTGCTGTATAAAAACTTCTTTTTTCCGCGTCCGTTCCACCTTCCACTTGTATCTGCCCGAGCGTAGTCGCCCAAATATTCTTTGCTTTGGTCGCTACTTGATCAAAAGAAATATTTGCACCCAGTTCATCTTCATAGTTTTTCTTAGCCTGATCTTCGCTTATATAGGAAACCGCATAACGAAATTCAATAGTGTCATTGGATTGGTCGTCAAATCTGCAAAATGCATTTGCGGAATCACCATTAATATTTGCAGACAAAATAATTCTTTTATTCTTGATGGTTCCACTATGGAATGACTGATTAAATTTACCATATAAATAAACTGGTATAGGCTTGTGTCCCCTTTCAACAAAATAGGTTTGCATTGCCTCTATTACATTATCATTCTGAAAATGCCACCAATTCTGCTCGTTATTATATGCACTAAATAATAAGTTCTTCGATGTTCCTTCTGGGAAAGTAAAGCGAAAAATTCCAACTTTTCTACCTTCTGTATATTCTACTGCTATGTCATCATCCAACAAATAAGTGTAATAATGCCATGGCACTCTTTCTTCTGCGCCTTGGTCATAAGCGACTTTTTTATTCCAGCTTGCAGAAGTCAATTGTTTATCTGTATTCGGTAATAAAGAAAATACCTGCCCCAAGCGATGAGATACAATTAATAGAGGAAAACTACTAATTTGATCATCCAGATAATCTTTACGAATTGGCGTCATTCGCATCATTTGATTGGGCAATTGCATGGTGGGTCGGGTTGGTTCTAAAAGTCTCCCTACACCTCCAATTTCCGGATGGAGATATTTTAATACCTCCTGATTAGCTTGGGAGAAAACTGAACCAAGTGGAAATAATGAGCAAAAAATCAGTAACACTTTTTTGATGCAATAAGAGTTCATAAATAATTGTGTGAATGTTAATTAGAATAGAATAAAAAACTATTGTTCATTTTTCTATAAAGAAACAACCCAACTATTAACAAAAGGCTTAATAAGCTATTAATTGCGTCATTAATTCAAAAAAAACAAAATAAATGCACTCTATGAGGAATTTAGCGGTAAGATGCATGATAAATATAATGGGGATAAGAAACCATATTCCACAATAACGGCTAGTAAGCCTCAAAATTTAAATATTCTTATCCTTTCCTACAGGTTTTTGTGTCGAGCCGTATTCTATTTATATAAACCAAAAAAAACCTTCTTACGATTGGCTCTAATACCTTTCTGAAGTCGAAAATTACGGCCTACTCAAAAATAGGCGAAAGTTTTACGATTCTAAAATAAAAAGTGAATACAATAAAAACTATTGGCTGTCAATTCATTATGTCGGCAGTGTTAAAAAATGGATACCTCACATTTGTCTCCATTCTCCCACAAAGAGACGCTTAAAGGCAAATCCAATTATTAAAACAATATGCAGCTATAAGCTAATAATTTGAAGGGGAACGGCTCGTATGGCGCATCCGTACTACGCGAATTTCATTTTCTAAAATCCGGTAAGATATTCTGTATCGATATTTTTCAAATGCACGCCAATTGCCATCATTACCTTTTTTGTATTTATCCAGAGGATGGGCTTCTGGATTTTTAGATAAAAGAATAGTCATTTTAATGATTGCATCACGAACTTTGGCAGCAGTCTGGGGAGAATCACAGTATATATATTTATAGGCTTGCAACAGCTCTCTTGCGGCTCTTTTACTCCATACGACTACCATTGGGAAGACTCTTTTTTAAGATCTTCGGCAGAGATGAAATGCCCCTGTTCAATTTCATCGTTTCCTTGTTGTAAATCATCGTTATATTCTTCTAAAGTTTGGGGAGTTTCCTTTGTTTTATAACGAATGCCCATAAGATTAAGAGTGCGAAGCAACCATTCACTTTTATAACCTTCCTTTGTATCGTCAATATTGATTATTAATTCCATAATTCATTAAATTTTAAACTTGTTGTATCTAAACCCATATGGTTATCATTGCTATAAAAATATACCGGTTTCCTTCCCCAAAAATAAGATTTTTTCGCCACACTGGCAATATCATTAATCGACTAATACTTTTAAAAGAGCGTTTTTAGTAATAAATTCAAGCGATGCTATAATCAAAAACATTGGAAGGATTGCCATCGCTCCGTTGCAACTCTTCACTATCAGCATACAAAGCTTTCCAAGCGTTCCTTGGCATTTCTTTTCCTTTTTATCGAACCATACCCTTTCTGCAACAGAGGTCTAGGATTGTTTACTAAATTCATTCAATGCCTCCAAACAAAAATATTTTGCCTTTACCCGTTTAAAATAAACATATTGTCAATTTTTGTTGTTTTCAAAACTTCCTTTATAATAAGTATCGCGGCCCCTCAATCGCCAAGCATGCTCCACTTTTCAATGCAACTGCGGTTGTGGTTCATTTACCTTATCCAAAATTGTTTATCCGTCCCCTGTATGATTGACTTAGTATTTTGCATTAGGAAACAGAATCATAGAGGTAATTTCCCGAAAGTGTATTGGCAGATGCAAAACTGCTTTCTATAAAAAAGTAATGGGGTTAGGGTCTTATTTCAGAGGTCGGTTTATTAAAATCTTTATAGCTTCAAAAACTAAATGCCTGCAAGCAGGTTATTTACACTGACTACTTGTTATGGCAATCACTTGTATAATAATGAAGCATTTTCGGCCTACACTTACTTATTAGATAAGTTTGCATATACTTCTGCCGATAGCATAAATAATATTACGCTAGCAGCAGATAATCTAGCGAGTAATACTACCAAAATGGCATCTATAGAATACCTACCATGTTGAATATTTTCTCGCGTAACTCATTGTTAATAAAGGAAAAAGGAAATCTGGTTTATGAAAAAAAGGGGATGATTTTTCAATCATCCCTTCCAGTGGAGCTGAGGAGAGTCGAACTCCTGTCCAAACGTAGCTGTCATAAGCTTTCTACATGCTTAGTTTATTATTATTTGTCGGCAAAAAACAGGAAACAAACCAACCAATTTTCCGCTTAGCTGAATAGTCTTTTGCAATGAGCACAGCCTATCATTGCAGCATTCTGTGTTTTGAGTTGAGTCGGCGGTGGAGCTTGGTAACAGAACAACCTGCTCAACACGGCCCAAACGGATGTCTAATTAACTAATTAGGCAGCCATAGCAAACTGTCTGTTGCCATTTGAGATTTGAGTATTCAGATTAAAGCGCTAATTACACAACGCGCTGCATGCTTACACCTACCACTACTTACGCTGTCAAAACCAATACAGCCCCATATATAAATAGGAATCCTTCCTCAAATAGCCTTACTAACAGTATACAAAGGTACTAAATTATATAGAGTTCACATAATTATTCACATCGGTGGATTTGTTTATCCGAATTTTAAGTTTTTTTTTTATTGCTTTGTAACAGTAAAATAACACATGCAAATCAATTCAGAAATATCCGCCTTATTTTCTCTCATCGATGACCCCGACGAGGACGTTTACAACCTGGTGGCAGATAAAATTGTTACTTATGGAAAAGAGATTCTCCCCAATTTGGAAGATCAATGGGAAGCGGCAATAGGCTGCACCATTCAAGAAAGAATTGAGGAGATTATCCATCAGGTAAACTTTAAATCTCTTGTTTTGGAATTTCAGCAATGGAGTCAGAAAGGAGATTATGATTTGCTGCTGGGCAGTACGCTTGTAGCGAAATTTGTATATCCTTATTTACAGGAATCTACTGTTTTATCTGCGACTGAAAAACTTAGAAAAATTATTTGGCTGGAATTAAATGATTGCCTCACGTCATTAGAAAAAGTGAATGTGATATCCAACATGCTGTTTAATTTTCAAGAAATAAAAAGTGAACGTAATAATTATGAAAATACAGAACGTTTCTTTTTGCACAATATACTCGAGAAAAAGAAAGGGAATGCCATCTCTACAGGTATGCTCTATCAATATCTTTGTGAGAAATTACATATTCCGATAAAACTGATAAATATTCCCGATCAATTTATTTTAGCTTGTTATCAAAAGAATTACAAAACGACAGTCAGTAAAACAAATCATCGTGATCTTATTCTGTTTTATATCGATGCCACTACGGGCAATATCTTCAGCCACGCAGATTTAGACAACTATTTTGAATTATACAATATTTCCCCTGTAAGCTCTTTTTTCGATCCCCTTAGCCACCAACACATTATTCATAAACTATTAATTGAAATAAGTCGCTGTTTTTTAAATCAAAAACAACTACGCAGGAAAGAGGAATTAGAAATGCTTGCCTCTATGATTACCAGTCCTAAAATACAGTTGGGATAAACTAATATTATTTTATTTTCAATACTGCCTAGAACACTTACATTTGCTATTATCAAAATTTAGTATAGCAAAATGATATTTCCATTTTTAACTATTGCACCATCAGGTAACAAAGGTAAAGGCGTATTTACATCGGAAAATATTCCGGCCAATACTGTTATTGAAATATCGCCTGTAATTGTATTATCGGCGAAAGAGCGTAAACACCTGGAACATACAAAACTATATCACTACATATTTGAATGGGGAGACTCGAGGAAGAAAGCGGCAGTTGCACTAGGCTATATATCTATGTATAACCATAGCTATGATGCCAATTGCGAATATGAAATGGATTTTGAGGACTCCTCCATTACCATCAAAACGGTAAAGGCCATAAAAAAAGGAGAAGAGCTACACATTAATTACAATGCAGTGCCCAACGACGCTACAGAGGTGTGGTTTCATCATTTAATAGAACAACCCTAGCCTCAATTTTTTTCCGCGACGATTATAGTGAGTGGTGGAAAAGTATTGAAAATAAAAGGCCCATGTTTTTTTACCGTCCTGTTTTGTGCGCTGAGACACCCAAAGGGGAAAATGGTCATTTTGGGTGATGTTACAGGTCAAACATGGCTGCTATTTCCTTCTGCTGCTCGC
>NZ_JBNQGD010000098.1:0-28431 GCF_050436765.1 Arachidicoccus sp.
TATATAGCTTTATTTTTATGGCGATTTTGCTTGTCAGTTCTATTGTAGTTTTACCGAGGTTAGGAACAGGTTTTTTACCTGAGATGGATGAAGGGACTATCGTTATGGACTATTCCTCTCCGCCCGGAACTACATTAGAAGAGACTGACAAGGTATTGCAGGAAGTGGAAAAAATAATTGTAGCTAATCCTCATGTGCAGGCATATAGTCGGCGTACCGGAACACAGATGGGCTTCTTTATTACCGAGCCAAATACGGGAGACTATCAAATTCAATTGAAGAAAAAAAGAAATGTTTCCACCGATGAAGTAATTAATGAATTGCGCACTAAAATTGAAGCTTCTCAGCCATCTTTACGCATAGATTTTGGGCAGGTAATTAGTGATATGTTGGGTGATTTAATGAGTTCTGTGCAGCCGGTAGAAATCAAAATATTTGGGCCTGACCAAAAAACGATCCAGCAATATTCTAGGAAAGTTGCCGCTATTTTAGAAAATGTAAACGGAACGGCCGACGTTTTTGATGGCATTGTCATTGCCGGTCCTTCTATAAAAGTAGTGCCCGATTTTGTAAAATTGGCCCAGTATAATATAACACCGGCCAGTTTCCAATATCAGTTACAAACAGGGTTGGAAGGCAATGTAGCGGGGAATATTTTTGATCCGCAGCAATTTACGCCGGTGCGTTTAATATATCCCAGTTCCAATAATCTTTCGGTGAATGCGGTTAATAATAGTTTAATTTTTCTGCCCAATGGACAGACGAAACCTATCAAAGAATTTGCAAAAGTAATTTTGCAACCCGGCGCGGCAGAAGTGAACCGGGAAGATCTACAGACAATGGGTATTGTAACCAGTCGATTGGAGAATCGTGATCTGGGTAGTACAATGCAGGAAATAAAAAAAGATATTGCCGGCAAAATAAATCTACCCAAAGGCTATAGCATTAGTTATGGAGGTGCATATGCCTCGCAACAGCAGTCATTCAAAGAATTGCTGATGATATTGGCTTTATCGAGCCTGCTGGTTTTTCTTGTGATTTTATTCTTATTTCGCGATGTGCGCGTAGCATTCGTTATTTTGCTAATTTCAGTATTGGGCATTTCAGGAAGTTATCTTTTATTGTTTTTGACAAATACGCCATTAAATGTAGGGAGCTATACCGGATTGATCATGATTGTAGGTATTATTGGGGAGAACGCCATTTTTACCTATTTGCAATTTCACGAGTCATTGCGAAAAATGAACAAAGAGCAATCTATTATTTACGCCATTAGTACAAGGCTAAGGCCCAAGTTGATGACAGCTATAGGGGCCATTATTGCTTTAATGCCATTGGCATTGGGCATTGGTACGGGCGCGCAATTGCACCAGCCATTGGCTATTGCCGTTATTGGTGGGTTTTTAATAGCTTTGCCCTTGTTACTCATTGTGCTGCCTAGCTTGTTAAATTTAATAAAGCCAAAATTGAACGAAACGGAAATAAAGGGTATTCAACAAAACGATGAATTATGAAAATACTGATTGTTGAAGATGAAAAAGAGTTGGCACTGAGTATTCAGCAATATTTGCAAAAGGAAAATTATGTATGCGAAATCGCGACGAATATAAAAGAAGGCCGCGAAAAAATTGAATACTTCGATTACGATTGTATTTTGTTGGATATAATGCTGCCCGGCGGAAGTGGTTTGACCTTGTTGGAAGAATTGAAACAGGATAAAAAAATGGATGGAGTGATTATTGTTTCTGCAAAGAATTCTTTGGAAGACCGCATCTTTTCTCTAAAAGCCGGCGCAGACGATTACCTTTCCAAACCTTTTCACTTAGCGGAATTGAGCGCACGTGTGCAATCGATCATCAGACGAAGACAAATGGGCGGGAGTAACGAAATATCTTTCCAGGATATAAAAATAGATATTCGGGCAAAAGCGGTTTTTGTGGAGAATAAAGAAATTTGCTTAACCAAAACAGAATTTGAATTGCTGCTTTTTATGGTAATGAATAAAGGCCGCGTTATTTCCAAGAATGCCATTGCCGAACATCTATCGGGTCAGTCGGCGATGTATTTCGATAATTTTGATATCATTTATACACATATAAAAAATCTTAAAAAGAAATTATCTTCGATGGGTAGTTCTATTAAAACTATTTACGGAACGGGCTATAAATTATCTTAATGAAGTTACTCAATTACACATCTATTCGTTATTTGTTATTTACAGCTTTGCTATTATTTATAAGCATCCCGGTATTTTATTTTGTATTGAACAAGATTTTTATCCACTCCATTGATAACGATTTATCGCAACAGGCAATAGAAATTCCAATACATCAGAATTTTATAAAATCTGAAAGAGATTTGGCACTATGGAGAACTTTAGATAACGATTTGGATATCGTAAAAGCGGATAGCCTGGTCTTTCATAAAGCGCCTTTTACGGAGAAAAGAAAGACAAATGCTGATGATGAACCTGAGGACTATCGTATTCTGCAAAAGCGCATAAATATACTCGGCCAGGAATACATCGTTCAGATAAAATCTTCGATGATAGAGCAGGAAGATTTGGTGCAAACTATTTTAATTATTCAGTTTACCTTGTTTTGTCTATTGCTACTAGGCGCAGTTGTCATCAATTATTTCATCAATAAAAAAGTATGGCAGCCATTTTATGAAAATCTGGAATTTTTGAAGAGTTTCAAATTGGAAAATTCTGTTGCTGAGCCAACTGTAGATAGTAGGATACAAGAATTTCGGCAATTGAACAGGTCGGTTCGTCAGTTGGCGGTAGGTGTGCGCAACGCTTATCTTTCGCAGAAAGAATTTACGGAAAATGCATCACATGAATTGCAAACACCCCTGTCTGTTTTGAAATTTAAATTGGAATTATTATTGCAAGATAAAGCGTTATCAGAAGAACAAAGTAGATTGATTGATGATATGTATCAGGTGATCGAGCAAATGGAGAGACTGAATAAGAATCTATTGCTCTTAAGTAAAATTGAAAATCGTCAATTTGCTTTTAATGAAAACTTTGAGGTAAATGCCGTTGCCTTGGAAACCAAAAACGAATTGCAATTTATGGCTGATGCAAAAGCACAGGAGATAAAAATTAATTCTTCTGTTGAAATACTCTCCTTAAAAGGCAACAAGCAATTGTTTAAAACAATGATTAAAAACCTTCTTCGTAATGCTATTCAGCATTCTGAAAGCGGTGCTTTAATTACAGTTGATGTTTCCAAAGACACTATTATTATAAAAAACCCCGGAATGGCAATGTCCATCGCAAAAGACAAACTTTTTACAAGATTTTCTAAGTCGGAAAATGTTAAAGGCAATGGTTTAGGATTGGCTATTGCTAAAAGTATTGCGACGCTTCATTACTTGCAATTAAATTATTATTTTAAAGAAGGCATGCATTGCTTTCAGATTGATATTTAGCCCATATTTTGTAGCGATTTTCCTTAGATTTTTCACCTATTTAATTTTAGGTTGTCGATGAATAATGACGAAGATGTTAAAGAAATATGCATGATTTTACCGGCAAAATGAAGTTTACGTAATCGCTGAAAATGAAGTTGGGAAATGGGCTCTATTTAATAGGTTTACCTGTAAAAAAATGAAATAAATGGGGCATTTTAGACGCAGAGAGTGGATTTAGGGGGATGCCAGAAATCGAATGGCAAACAGATTGATAAAATATTTTCATTACTGTGGGAATAAAAACTATTTTGCAGTTATAATTTTGGACAATATTCCTGAAAAGATTATTGTCAATATATAAGTATTGGAACTTAATTTAGAAATATGGAAAAACGTTGGCAAAGAATATTTTAATTATTATAAAATGAATCACTCATTTCGAAATTATATTTCGTCACATGGCAATTTGGTACAACTGGTTTTATTTGTCAGTATATTTTTTATTAGTTGGAATATTGAAAATATATATGGTGTAATATTCAATTATAAAAAATGGAAACACAGCTTTGTAAATGCTCCATTTATTTTGACTAGTATTCCCTGTCAATTTATTTTAGGAATAGCCTTTGTCGAGGTTATTAAATGGACAACCATGCACAAGTTCGGGCTGTCCTTTCTTTTCCATTTTGGGAGAAAACCAGTGCTGCTTTTTTTAGCGACTTTTGTCCTACTTGATTTTGGTGAATATGTCTACCATGTCGTAATGCATAAATTTAAGATACTTTGGCGATTCCACTTGGTACATCACTCCGATAATATGGTAGATATTTCCACCACATTAAGGGAGCATCCAGGAGAAACTATTATAAGATTGTCATTTACGTTACTTTGGGTATTCTTAAGTGGGGCTGTTTTTTGGGCGTTAACTTTAAGACAGATAATTCAAGTTTTTACCACATTGTTTGCGCATATAAATTATCGTTTGCCGGAAAAGATAAATAATGTTTTAGGACTAGTACTTATTACGCCCAACATGCATCAAGTTCATCATCACTATAAACAGCCATATACTGATTGCAATTATGGAGATGTACTAAGTATTTGGGACAGATTATTTGGGACTTTTAATACGCTGCCTGTTGACGATTTGATATTTGGTTTAGATACACATTTGGAGGCCGGAGACCATCCTGATTTTAAAAACCTCATAAAAATGCCTTTTAGAAAAAAGTGAGAAGCATTTGAAAGGCAAGAACTGCATTGCACTTAAAAGCATTACTTCAGCTTTCGATATGTTCCCTTTTGTTTTTGCGTGGCTTTGGATATTAGCTTTATTAAATGTGAAACTAAAGCTGAAGCCATATCTATGTTCATAGTTAGGCTTTAAAAGTTTAAAGAATTATTTTAGGTGCTAACTTAAACTTTAAATGGGATGCCAGAGAATCTTTTACCGGGTAATTGTATTGACAAGCTTGCTTTGACGAGCAATCAGAATCAGAATAACGGGCTGGCATTTCAAAATTTTGATTCAGCTTTTCCACAAATTGCCTTTAGATTCTTCACAGATTGAGGTTTTAGCTTTGTCGCACATTATTTAATAACTAAAATTTCAAAGAAATGAAACATCAAATGATTGGGATGGCAATTGCGGCAATTAGTTTAACTTCCATTGGTGCTTGTGCACAGGTACACGTTCCACAAATGGCAAAAGAGGCTTTTATGAAAGCTTACCCACATGTGGCTCATCCCAAATGGGAAACCGAAAAAGGAAATTTCGAAGGCAACTGGAAACAAAATGGGTATGACCACTCAGCAATGTTTAGTCCTACAGGGAAATTTGTCGGTTCAGAGACAGATATTAACCCGAAAGGTCTGCCTGCAATGGCCAAAGATTATATGACTAAGAATGTACATGCGAACGTTAAAGAGGTATCTCTTAACAAAGACGCAAAAGGTTCCATTACTTTTGAGGCAGATGTAAAAGGGAAAGCCTATATTTTTGATAAAGGCGGGAATTTTCTGAAAGTAGGCGAGGACGATTAACATTTCAGATTTCGTTCAGAATTGAGCCTTATCTCTGCCCAAATTATTTATATGAAGCGTAGTAGGGCTCTTTTGCTTTTACTGTTTTTGTTTACCTTTTTTGCAGCGAATGCACAACAGGTTGCTGATACAGCTGTATATACCAAATACGCGACAGATACAATTGCTCCGCTACGTTTTAGTTATCACCAGTTGTATGTGCCGGGCGGATTGGTGGCCGCAGGTTTGGCCACGTTTTGGAATAAGAAAGAAGGCGTGAAAAATGAATTAGTGGAACTTAGAGATAATCATTTTTCCAGCTTCAGGACGCATATAGATAACTACCTTCAATTTTCTCCTTTTCTAATCGCTTATGGATTGGATGCGGCAGGCGTGAAATCAAAAACAGATTTTATGAACCGCTCCGCAATTATGTTTAAGGGTGAAGTGATGATGCTGGGTATCGTTTATATATTGAAAAATTCGGTAAAAGAGTTGCGACCGGACGGTTCGGCTTATAATTCTTTCCCGTCAGGGCATACCGCGCAGGCATTTGCTGCTGCCACTTTATTAAGCGAAGAATATAAAGATCGCTTTAAATGGATGCCTTATGCCGCATACGGATTGGCTTCAGGAGTGGGGGTTTTACGTATGGCCAACAATAAGCATTATATATGTGACATTTTGGTAGGCGCCGGTATTGGCGTCTTATCAATGAAAGTCGCCTATTGGACACACCACTATAAATGGGGCAGAAAGAAAATTGTTTTTAATCCGGCAGATTATTAATTTAGAGGAATTATAGGGTAACATTCTTTCCTTTTGTAAACTAAATCAGCCTCACTTGTAATGTAAGCCAGGTAGCTTCGATTAGGGCAAACAAAAGATATTTTCAATCTTCCACTCATAGCCTAAAGAGTAACGATGTTGTTTGCTTGTAAGTAAGTATTTGTAACTTTAGCAGAGTTTATAGGTATTTGAGGACAAAGATTAAAGCAGCCTTGTAAGGACGGCAGATTTCTTGATGAAGCTTAAGACTATTGAAAATCTTCCTTTCCTCTTCGCTAAAACTTCAGAATGAATTCAGAATTCAACGTTTTTTTTGTAAAAAAATCATGAAAAGATTATTTCCAGCCCTTTTACTTGTAATGATAGTCCTTGTAAATATTACATGGGTTACCGCACAAACGAATAAAAAATATTTTGTTGCCAAAACTCTAAAGATTGGTGGCGATGGGGGCTGGGATTACTTAGCCGTCCATCAGAACAATTTGTACGTTTCCCACAGTAAACTGGTGAATATTATCAATAAAAAAACGGGTGCTTTGGTCGGAGTCATTAACGGTACTATCGGCGTGCATGGTTTTGCATTTGTCCCTGCTTTAAATAAAGGTTTTATCAGTGAAGGCAGAGCTGATAGCGTCATTGTTTTTGACCTTTCAACATATAAAATCCTGGCACGTATTGCTACAGGTAAAAATCCCGATGCAATAATGTATGATGATTTTTCTAAGAAGATTATAGTATGCGACGGGCATAGCAATAGTTTGAGTATCATTGACCCTGTAACCGAAAAAGTGGTTGCAACGATCGCATTAGCGGGAAAACCAGAAACAGCAGTTGCCGATGGAACAGGAAAAGTATATGTAAACATTGAAGACAAAAGTTTGATAACAGAAATTGATTTGGCGAGGGGTCGGATTTTGAATGAATGGCCGTTAAGCCCAGGTGAGGGCCCCAGCGGTCTTGCATTTGATAAAGAAACAAAGAGGCTTTTTGCGGGATGCGACAATCAACTACTTGTGGTGATGAATGCGAATAATGGGAAAATAATTACCACCTTGCCCATTGGCAGAGGATGCGATGGTGTTGCCTTCGATGATGCCAGCAAACAAGTCTTTTCTTCTAATGGAGAGGGTACACTTACGGTAATAAAGGAAATGAATAAAGATAATTTTGTTGTTCAACAAAATCTTTTGACAAAAAAAGGGGCAAGAACGATTGCATTGGATACGCATACACATACACTATACTTGCCGACAGCCAATTTTGAGAAAAATGAAGTAGCACATAAAAGACCTGTGACAATCCCCGGAAGTTTTGAGGTTTTGGTGGTAAAGCCCCTAAAATAAGTCCTTACGGCTTACCAATAAAATCCTTACACATAAGCATAATTTTGTTTCCTTTAGGTCAGCTAATCCGCGATATTAGGATCTTTTGTAACGCGGGTCATCTCTTTAAGTGGCCTAGGATACTTATTGTTTGTGAAATGAAATCACAATCGACATCTCGCAGAGCATTTATAAAAACGGGTGATCTTGTAACGGCTGGTTGCTTGATCGTACCCCTCTGGGTTAAATGATTAGGAGCTCCTTTGGTGCAGGGAATATACCTGCTGACAAACAAGCATCTCCTTTCTTTCTTGAAAACAGACGCGAACTCAAAATGATTGACAACAAAAGCCAGATGCGGAACTGCCGATAAATCATCTTCTAAAACAACGTTTAATTTCCTTATGCGGCGGTACCTGCTAAGGAGGATTTTTGCGATAGATAATTGAACAAAACGTTCATGGCCACATTTTATCAAATTTTATTATAACTGTCTAGAAGTTAATCTAGAAGCTTTCTTTTTTACATTTTATTTCTCCCGGAATACTTGTAGGCATCCACACAAAGATGAAAAGATCTAAAAATCTATTTCACGTTGTTCATATTAACTTAATACTGGCGTAACATTCAGATAATATTGTGGTGGTTATTTTGCAGCATAAAAATGAGAAAAAAAATGAAAAAAACTGCATTTAGCTTGCTGATTATTTTTTGGGTAATAGCTGGTACCAGACAAACAGCGAACGCCCAATATCTATTGAACAACGATTCTGCGTTTAAAGCCAAAACACCCATGACTGGGCATCTTTGGGGATATGTTTTCGGTGATGCCTATTATAAAGGTTCGGCAGATACTTTGGGCAGAGGTGGCGCTCAATATTCTGGTGTACCAAAAAATAGAACTGCCTTTCAGATAAGACGTGCTTATCTAGGTTACGATTTCAACATCAACCAAAAAATTTCCACAGAAGTATTATTAGAGGCTACAAATAGTGAGACTTTATCAGATAGCAAGATGGCTTTCTATGTAAAGTTAGCAAATCTTCGTGTTAAGGATCTGTGGAAAGGAACCGACCTCGTGTTGGGTCAGATATCAACTCCAGGTTTCGCCATGTCTTCTGAACCACTGTGGGGGTATCGCTCGATTGAAAAAACGCAAATAGATGTCCGCGGTACACCTTCTTATGATCTTGGCGCCGCATTGCAAGGAAAGTTTGATCCTAAGACAGGTAATTTCGGTTATGACTTAATGGTCGCAAATGGCAACGGTGCAAAACAGGAAAGCGATAATTATAAATGGCTTTATAGTGATATCTGGGGGAAATTTTTCGACAAACATCTTTATGTAAACTTGTATGCTGATTATAATCAAATGTCTCCCATCAATGGATTGAAACATTCACGAAATATGTTTAAAGGATTTGTTGCTTACACAATTCCAACTTTCACAGTGGGTGTTGAAGGCTATATTAACAATTTGAAAAACGATGATCAGGCGACTGAAATTTCTACTGGCAATGTTGATGTGTTGAGTGTGAAAGCAAAAGGTATATCGGTTTTTGCACGCGGCGCGCTCATAAAAAATAAATTGAATTTCTTCGCGCGCTATGATGCTTCTAATCCTAACGATAAAATCGACAATTCGAAATATAGTAAGTACGTAGGTAATACAAGCGGCTATAACGATCCTAATACAAAAGACCAATTTATTACAGCTGGCTTGGATTTTACACCTGATAGCAAAGTACATTTTATGCCGAATGTTTGGATTGATTCACACAAAAATCAGGGCCCCGTTTCAAAATACAATGCTTCTGACGTGGTGTATCGCTTGACATTTTATTACATATTCGGTAAATAAAAATCTTAACTCTTCTTAAAAAATAATAGAAAATGAAAAAAAATATCTTCAAATTTGGAACGTTGGTTGCAGGGATTCTTGCGACAACATTTTCTCTAACTGCTTGCAATAGTGGTGGTAACAACAATAGTTCTTCTTCCAGCAACAAAATGATTATTGGCGCAGGTAGTTCTTTTGATAATCCTTTGTTCTCTAAGATGTTCGCTTCTTATAATGATTCTACAAAGATTCAAGTAAATTATCAGTCAGTAGGTTCAGGTGCGGGCATCGCTCAATTAACGCACAAAACGGTTGATTTTGGTGCATCGGATGCTCCGATGAACGCCACGCAAATGAAAGATGCTCCTGGTGAAGTGTTGCACATCCCCATTACGGCAGGTGCTGTAGTAATTAGCTACAATTTGCCGGCAGTGAAAGACACTTTAAAATTTACGCCCGATGTTTTGGCTAACATTTATTTAGGAAAAATAACTAAATGGAATGATGCTCAAATTGCGGCCGTAAACCCAGGAGTAAAACTTCCTGCAATGGACATCGTAGTCGCACATCGTTCGGACGGAAGTGGTACTTCAGCTATATTCACTTCTTATCTTTCTAAAGTAAGTCAAGACTGGAGTACAAAAGTAGGAAGCGGTACATCTGTAAACTGGCCAGTAGGTTTGGGTGGAAAAGGCAACGAAGGCGTTTCTGGATTAATCAAACAAACGCCTGGTGGAATCGGTTATATTGAATTGGCTTACGCAATTCAAAACCAAATGCCTTATGCCATAATGCAAAACAAAGCCGGTAACTTTATTGTGCCTTCAATAGCAAGTGTTACGGCAGCGGCAAATATTACCATTCCTTCAGATGGGAAAGTTCTATTAACCAATACCGAAGCGGTAGATGGCTATCCTATCTCTGGTTTTTCTTGGGTCCTGTTATATAAAGAGCAAGGCTATGATAATCGCACGCAGGCTCAGGCAGAACAATTAGTGAATTTAGTGGATTGGATGATACATGGGGGACAACAGTTCAGCAGCGCTTTAGATTATGCACCATTATCTTCAGCCGCGGTAACTACTGGAGAAGCACTTTTAAAATCTGCTACTTTCAAAGGACAAGCTATTTTAAAATAAAAAAATGCGTATAGCAAATCATCTATGGGGTGTTGAAAAATGCTTCATAGATTTTGTATAAATAAACATTATGGATTCTGCAATTAATAATTCGACCGATGCAATAGCAGGTGACGGTGTAGGCTTAGATAAGATCACTTTATCAAAGCAAAAAGCTAAACAAACAAAGCGAATGTATCGCCATATCAAAGGGGAGAAAGTTTTTAAGAGAGGCTTAACCTTTACGGGCATTGTTATTATCACTTTGGTTTTCGGCATTTTGCTGACCCTATTTATTCAGTCGCTTCCGGCTATAAAAGCCTTAGGATTAAAATTCTTTTGGACTAAGACTTGGAATCCCGTTCAAAATATCTTTGGTGCCTTACCTTTTTTAGTGGGGACACTGATCACTTCATTTATGGCCTTGGTTATTTCGGTTCCGTTCTCTATTGCTATTGCAATATTTCTGGGAGAATATTTTCCTAAAGGAGGATTTTCCAATTTTATTAAAAGTACCATTGACCTGATCGCTGCGGTACCGTCCGTGATATTTGGCTTTTGGGGCTTTTTCGTTTTAGTTCCAATGATCCGTGTATTAGAAACCAAAATTGGGGTGATGCCAAACGGCGTAGGACTTTTTGCGGCATCTTTGGTCTTAGCGATAATGATTATTCCTTATGCCGCATCTTTGGGGACTACGATGATTAAGATGGTACCTTCTTCATTGAAAGAAGGCGCTTATGCCTTGGGGGCCACAAGATGGGAAGTTTTGCGCAATGTGATCTTACCTTATTCCAAATCGGGGATGTTCGCAGGCATTTTACTATCGCTTGGCCGGGCCATTGGCGAGACGATGGCGGTAACGATGGTGATAGGTAACGCTAATTTTTTGCCTCACAGTCTTTTTGCTCCAGGCAATACAATGGCTAGTGTCATCGCGAATGAATTTACCGAAGCTGATCATCCTGTTTATTTATCAGCATTGATAGAGATGGGACTGTTCTTGTTTTTGGTAACGTTTGTAATCAATTTTATTGGGAAAAAAGTAATAAAAAGAGCGACAAAAAATAGTTAATGGAAATGAATACAAAACTTAGATATCGGATTGCAAAAAATAGAGGTATGCGTTGGCTGACCATATTGCTTGCGTTTGCCTGTGTCTTGCCTTTAGCTTTGATTTTAATTTATATCATTAAATCAGGCATTAGTGCAATCAATTGGAACTTTATCACTAATATTCCAAAACCGGTGGGGGAATCGGGTGGAGGGGTAGCTAATGCGCTTATCGGAACACTTATCATCATAGTGGTCGCGACGATTATCGCGGTGCCGATCGGTATTATGTGTGGGATTTATTTAAGTGAAAATAAAAAAAGTAAAATTGCTTATTGGGCAAGTTTATGTATAGATATTTTGCAAGGTGTCCCATCTATCGTGATTGGTATTGTTGCTTATTTCTGGTTGGTACGACCCATGGGTGGTTTCTCAGCCTTGTCAGGCAGTATAGCATTAGCCGTGATGATGTTCCCGATCATTATTCGCTCTACAGAAGAAACATTAAAATTATTACCGGACTCTTTAAAAGAAGCGGCTTATGCACTCGGAATGCCCTTTCACCGGGTGATTTTAAAAGTGATTATTCCTTGTGGTTTTAGTGGAATTATTTCAGGGGTAATGCTTTCTGTGGCGCGGGTGGCAGGTGAGACTGCACCCTTGCTTTTCACGGCATTTGGTAATCCGTTTATAGAAACCAACCTTGCGAAACCAATGCAAAGTTTACCATTGCTGATATTTAACTATGCCACTAGCTCGTACAAAGATTGGCAGAATCTGGCTTGGGGAGCTTCTTTGGTCTTATTGGTTTTGGTGCTTACACTTAATATGCTTACAAAAATTATGACAAGAAAATGGAAAGTACAATTATAAAGACGATTAATTATAATTCTTATTTTGGGGATAATCACGTAGTGAAAAACGTGAATATGGAAATACCGGAAAACAATGTGATAGCGGTAATGGGGCCTTCAGGATGCGGAAAAACTACTTTCCTTAGAGGCATCAACAGAATGCATGAACTGGTAGCAGAAGCACACGCCGATGGCAATATTTTCCTGCATCACGAAGATATCATGGAGATGCATCCGATAGCAGTGCGTTTAAAAGTTGGGATGGTTTTTCAACGTCCAAATCCATTCCCAAATTTAAGCATTAATGATAATGTTCTGGCGGGCTACAAATTGAATGGTATTAAATTAGCAAAGCAGGAAAAGGATAGAATTGTAGAAGAATCTCTGACCAAAGTTGCTTTGTGGAGTGAGGTGAAAGACTCTTTGAATAAAAAAGGGACTTTTCTTTCAGGCGGACAACAACAACGTTTGTGTATAGCTCGCGCTGTGGCAATGCAACCCGAAGTGTTACTGTTTGATGAGCCTACATCTGCTCTGGATCCAATATCCACAGCGACCGTAGAAGAATTATTTAAAGAGTTAAAAAAGAATTATACGCTTATCATTGTTACACATAATATGCAACAGGCGGCTAGAGTAAGTGATAAAACGGCATTCTTTTACATGGGAGAATTGGTGGAGTATGACGAAACAAAACAAATGTTTACCAATCCAAAAGATGTAAGGACACAAAATTATATTACTGGCAGGTTTAGCTAGTTGGAGGGTAAGATGAGGTTAAATTATTTTAATTATTTTAAACGATAGATTATGGCGCAAATAGAATTTGAAATCCTGCAATTAAAGGAAGAGGTGGTGAATATGTGGAACTTGGTACGTGTGCAGTTACACAAGGCTAAAGTGGCGATGGTAAATTTTGATAAAAACCTTGCTCGTGAAGTGGTGATAAAGGAAAAGAGGGTGAATGGTTATGAGTTGAAAATAGATCGCGACTGTGAGAATATTTTTGCATTGAGAACGCCGGTTGCAGTCGATTTAAGGTTTGTGCTGGCGGTGTTAAAGATCAATAACAACCTGGAACGCATTGGCGATATCGCGGAGGGAATTGCCAAATATATTATTCATACTGAAACGCAGTTTTCACCTGAATTATTAAAGTCCTCTAAAGTATTGGAGATGCTAGACATAACCTTCTCTATATTAGACGACGCCTTAGCCGCATTTGAAAATGAGAATACAATCCTGGCACGCAGCATTTTTCAACGAGATGAATTTCTGGACGAAGTAAACAGAAATGCTATTGATTTTACCAAGGAATATTTACAGACACACTCATCTGAAATTGACGAATTATTGTATGTCCTTTCTATTATCCGTAAGCTGGAACGGGTGGGAGATCAGGCAAAAAATATTGCCGAAGAGATTATTTTTTATATAGAAGCAAAAGTACTAAAACACAATAAAGACAAGTAGTATTATTTTTGTAGGAAAAATATGGGCCACCTGGTTAACCAAGTAGCCCATATTTTTTTAAAATTATTTATTTCCAAAAATTTGCTTCAAAGCTGCCGTTGTTTGTTGTGCAGGATTGTGACGAATATTTTTCTCAGCAGTAGCCATTTGACTAAACATCGCATTCATTGCTTGATTGGCAACATAATTTGTTAAGTCGGGATTGAGTTTATTTTTTACTAAAGGTACACTGTTGTAGGTTGTCGCTAGTTGATTGTAATATTTTGTTGCGTCATTCTTATCTAATGATGCTTTTATTACCGGCATAAAAGCAGCAATCAATTGATTAGAAGTTTTTTGTTTGAAAAAATTAGTAATCGAGTTATCACCGCCAGCTATTAATCCGGCTGCATCAGTAATCGACATGTTTTTTACAGCATTGGTAAAGATGGGTTTGGCCAATACGACAGCTTGCTCCGCTGAATGGTTTACCTGCGTCTCCACATTATTTACCAAACTACCTAGCCCTAACATTTGCAGGGTTCCGGCAATTTTTTGAGCTTCAGGAGGAAGTAATATTTTATATAATGAATTATTGAGAAAGCCATTGCGGGTGCCTAAGTTGCCGATCCCCGATAACGCACTTTGTAACAACAAATCCTTGATGGCAGTATTGGTCGTATTGCCTGTATTTTGTGAATTAACAGCATTAAGGCCATTGCCTAGTTGATTGAGATTGGCGCAGGAAGAAAGTAATAGGGCAGTAGCAAAAAGAACACAGATTTTTTTCATTGTATAGGTTATTTATAATTATGATAGAACAGGATATAGGTCTACTTACGCCAATGCTTTTTCTCCTTTGTAAACAAACGTCGCAGGGCCACAGAGCCAAATATTATTAAAATGCTCTTCACTAATTCTATCAAATTCAACTGCTAATTTTCCGCCTAAAGTTTCTACTTCTATTCTGTTGAACCCCCGGTCGTTATGAGCGGATATAAGGCTTGCTGCGGTAACGCCTGTGCCACAACTCAAGGTTTCATCTTCTACACCACGTTCATAGGTGCGTACAAAAATGCTTGTATCGTTAATTGTTTGTACGAAGTTTACGTTAATGCCCTCTTGTTCATAGGATTCACTATTACGAATGGCCCTGCCTTCTTTTACAACATTTATATTATCCAATTGCGCGACTAATTTTATGTAGTGGGGACTTCCTGTATTTAGCTCATAATCGTTATTGATAGATTTAACACCATTGACGTCTTTCATTTTTAAGTGAACCCATTCATTCTCTTCTATTGTGGCTAAATGCTCTCCATCGATGGCTAGAAAATGGAATTCGTTTTTTAGAAGCCCCATGTGTCTGGCAAACTGTACGGCGCATCTACCACCATTTCCACACATGCTTTGTGACCCATCGGCATTATAATAGTCCATCTCAAAGTCGAGTGTTGGATGATTTTTTAAAATAATAACGCCATCGGCACCTATGCCAAATCGACGATTGCAGAAATCTTGGATGTTTTTGTTGCTTAAGTTTATTTCCTGTATCCTTCCATCTATCATTATAAAGTCATTGCCTGTACCTTGATATTTATAAAAAGTAATTGATTGCATTGAAATGTTGAAAAAATTAAGATTATATATTAAAAGTTACTAATGATGTCTAACGCTTTTTGAATAGTATTTTCTACAGCCGCTTTACCGTCTTTGGAAAATGTATGTGATACCCTATTAGCTACCACAGCACTTATGCTAAGACATTGGTGACCTAATAATTTCCCTAAACCATAGATAGCGCTCGTTTCCATCTCAAAGTTACCGATTCTATGGGAACCGTATGAAAAATTTGTCAGCATATCAACAAAATTAGGATATTGTAGCCCTAATCTTAACACACGCCCTTGTGGACCATAAAATCCCGGGCAGGTTACAGTGATGCCATGATAAAATCCTTTTACGAAATTTTTCAGTAAGGCACTTCCTGCGGAGCTGATATAAGGTTTCGAAAATTGATGGTCAATTTGGGTTTGTTGCATAAATTGCTGAATCAACTCGCGTTCCTCCTCATTATTTTCTTGCAAATAATAATTAAGTAAATTGTCGATACCTAAACCGTGTGTGCTTACAATAGCTGCATCTACCGGTATGTCATCTTGAAGTGATCCGCAAGTTCCTATTCGGATAATATTTAAAGAATGCAACTGCGGTTTGATCGTGCGTGAGGAGAAATCAATATTGGCCAAAGCGTCTAACTCATTTAAGACAATATCGATATTATCAGGTCCAATACCCGTGGAAACGACTGAAATTCTTTTTTTACCGATAAAACCTGTATGGGTAACAAATTCACGATGTTGTTGTATTACTTCTACTTGGTCGAAATATTTGCTTATTTCTTTTACACGATCTGGATCGCCTACTGTAATAATAGTAGAAGCCAATTCTTCTGGCCTCACATTCAGATGATAAATAGCACCTCGATCATTGATAATAAGTTCACTATCTGCGATGATATTGTTCATGTTATGAGTGGGGATGTTTTAACGGCAGCAAGTTAGCAAATATTTTTTTGAAAATGTATTTTGAAATACGGAGGAATATGTTATTTTTGCAGCCCTTAAGCAAGTAATGGTCTGGTGGCCGAGTGGCTAGGCAGAGCTCTGCAAAAGCTCCTACAGCGGTTCGAATCCGCTCTGGACCTCTTTCTAAAATTCATAAAAGCCCCGAAAACAGGGGCTTTTGTTGTGAAATGCATTGGGTATAGCACTTTCTCTCTGTCGCAAATTGCGTTTTATTGTTTTTATTGTATTAAATAGCTTTATTTTTGTTAGCACTTTATTAGCAATGAAACACGGGATTAATTGAATGATTTTTAAGATAGGGTTGAGAAATAATGAAATCATGGCTCAATATCTCAAAACATATAGAATATAGTAGCGGTAGGAAGGAGTGTTCATTTAAGTAGGCATTTATTGCCGATATGAGACGTGAAGATGACAAGACAAAAAAGTATATGATTAGGTAAGCCTTAAAACTTATATCTGACTATGATCTTCTTGCTATTTTAAGATAGATAATGTAAAACGATAAAGACTTAAATAGTTTCTAAAATAAAGATCTTAATGATGAAAAAATTATTATTTATATTATTATGCTACCCACTTTTTGCATCTGCTACTAATTTTACTATTGTATCTTCTGACAATCAGCCGGTTATTGAATTTAGTAAGGCAGAACTGAAGAAATTCTTGAACGACAAAAATGGATTTCATTATGCCAACCGCGCTGCGTTTTCTGATTGGGTCATTGTATTAAAAAGTAATCCCAAATTACCCGAATGTGCTTTTGCAGTAAAATGTTTTACCAAAAACAAAAAGCAATACATAGAATTGAGCGGAAGTGCCGATAAAGATATTCCGTGTGCGGTTTACACTTTGTTGGAAAAGCTAGGTTATACATTTGAATTTGATGGTTATTACTTGAGTAATGGAATTCATAAAGCGGCCATTCGAAACTATGCACAGACCATTGTGCCCTTGGTAAAGTACCGTGGGATTAGACAACACCTTAACTTTCCGATGGATATTTCCTCTTATTCGCTACCCGATGCGAAACGGTACGTGCGGAATCTAGCCCGGATGCGATTCAATCATATTGCTTTTCATAGTTATCCGGGCCAGTGGTATGAGATAAAGAAAAAAGATACGATTGAATATGCCGGCAATTTTTTCTATGGTGATCGGCATGATATACCGAACAATGTATTGATTAGACAGCACGTACACAACAACCAGACATTTTGTATCCCTGAGATAGAGCCTTTTTTTGACAATATCCCCAAACGGAGTCAAATGTCCGTGCACTGGTTAAAAGAAGTCATGGCCGAAGCGAAAAGAGTAGGGATGACAATTCAATTATCTTGGGAGCCTAGAAGTACCTCCTTGGATGTCAACTCAACAATAGATGCCCTTCAGCAAATCTATCGTCAATACCCGCAGTTAGATGCCATTGAAATGATTTCTGAAGAAAGTGGAGGCTGGGGTCCTGATAATACTGCTGAAGAAACCAAAGGCCTACTGACCTCATTTTTTGGGAAAGGAATCTTAAATGACAGCGTCATTACATCGCCTATTCGACCTGTCCAATCCGATTTGGGCTATATCTATGGTCAGATAGGTCATATTCTCAAAACAATGAAAGCGATAAAAGAACAACATATTCATCTGCCGCCATTGAAGCTTGGTATTTACTGCACGAATCAGTACAATGTAGCATCTTATCATCTTGCCAGAAAATATTTGCCTGCCGGTGCAATAAGCATTTTGCCCGCGCATGGCAGTATCAATGTAGCCGCCAATGTACCAAAAGTTTTGCAAACAGAAGATAACTGGGAAAACACGACTATCTATTCTTGGTTAGAATTTGACGGCATGATGTACCTGCAACAAAATGGTATCGAAGGTATTTATCAATTGATCGATGGCCGGCCGGATAAATCCCCGTCGGTTCGTTTATATACGATTGATTTTAATCATTGGCGCACAGCAGAAAATAAAATAACGGCAAGGTATGCTGCGCTTGCGACATTGTATGGAGCAGAAATGCCTGCGTTGTTTTACAAACATTATGCAGAAAGATTGGGCATTGCGAAACCGGATACATTTAGTAAAGCCATGCTACTGTTACAAACGGCTTTCAGTTCGCATACGTCTAATATAGGCTTTGCGTGGATGGGAGCCTGGCGCAACGGATTCAATTTTCAACCCGAAAAGGACTTAGAGGACATGCTGGGGCTGTACCAGGAGGCAAAAGATGAAATGGAAAAATGTGCAGCAGGCAACAAAAATAACTATGCGAAAAACACGATTGCATTTTTAGATAATAGGCTTAGCGTTACAATCATCTATTTACAAGCATTTATCGAAGCTAATGAATTGAAGAAGCCGGGTATCAGCAATAAACAATACAATGCTGTGTGCGATGATGTACTGAATCTGTTTGACGCATGTATGAAAGTGTATGCACAAATGATGCCCGACCGCGGCTGTGAAGGAACATTAATCAACCTGTATCTTTGCCCGGTGAGAGCTATCAAAGTATCGAGGCAAAAAAAGACAGGTGTGCCATTAGATGAACCACTGAAGAAGCCATCATCGCATTTTGATGCGCCGGCGCCGCCCATTTTTAAAGGGGGGGTGTGAGGTAAAACAAGATGTCGGATTTAAGATTCATCGTAATTAAGTGTTCGAAATCTTCTTGATTTTTCCGTTATTATTTGAAACATTTGTTGAGAAGTTCGACGTGATAATTTTTAGGTATCGAAAAACTGTAATAATCTCGATATAGTTTTTTTGATATCGATAACTTCAACTCAAAAGAAGGGTTGGGTCGAAAAAACTCGTAATTTTGGTCATTAACCAACTAGAATGTCCATCTTCCGCCAAGAGGTTTCCCACACAATGGAAATTCTATGATATTTGACATAAGCGGCTCGTCATTTAGGTGAATTAAATGGATTTTTGGCTGCTTTATGGATGATTCCAAATCCCATTTTGAGCTTTTTTGATAATTTGGCTCTCACAATGTAACTTTATGACGTCGGTAGAAGACTTAATATATTGTTTTCTTTATGATGCCTTTTATTCATAGCAGACTACTACATCCATATTCTTTTGATGACGATACATATTGCCCAAAACTCGCTTAAACAAACATTGACGAAACCATATGGTGCTCAAGAAGCGTCTAATATTGCAAATTTAGTACTGGAGAAAATTACTGGTCTATCTCGTATCGACAGGCTCATCAATAAAGAAACTGAATTAGATGCCCTTCAAATTAGCTTATTGCAGAAATACACGCAACAGCTAATCCAAAATAGGCCTGTGCAATATGTTTTAGGTGAAGCAGATTTTGCCGGGCTATCGTTTTTAGTAGATGAAAGTGTATTAATTCCACGTCCGGAAACGGAAGAATTGGTGAGCTGGGTTGTTGAAACCCTCGGACAAAGAAATGTAGATATTTTAGATGTGGGCACCGGCAGTGGATGTATTGCTGTTGCGTTAAAGAGTAAATTATCTAATGCTCAAATCTCGGCGATCGATATTTCTTTAAATGCATTAAATATGGCTGAAAAGAATGCGTTGCGCAATCATACAAAAGTGAACTTCTTTAGAGTAGATATCTTAGAAGAAACTGCTTGGAAGGATTTAGATGAATTTGATTGTATTATAAGTAACCCGCCTTACATTGCATTGAATGAAAAAGAATCTATGGCCGCAAATGTGTTGAACTATGAACCTCATTCGGCATTGTTTGTGACCAATAGCGAACCCCTTGTTTTTTATAAAAAGATAGCGCAGTTTGCTAAACTGCACTTAAAAAATGATGGTAGATTGTTTTTTGAAATTAACGAAAATTTTGGTGAGGAAATTGTCGGACTGCTTCAAACAATTGGCTTCCAAAATGTTGAAATAAAAAGGGATTTACAGGGAAAAGATAGAATGGTTAACTGTTTGTTTAAAAAATAAAAATTCTTTGTAATAAATTATTTCTTTAGTAGTTTGCAATGAATGTATCGTTTTAAAGTTGTGAATATGGGTAGTAAATTATTATTATGGACAAGTGCGATTTTATGTTTTGCGTCTTTTACTTCTTGTGTTGAACAGAAAAATCATCAAAGAAGTAATGTGGATGAGCAATTCGCTGACAAAAATTTAGAAATGGAGAATATAGATACGGCTACATTTGGCACCGGATGTTTTTGGTGTACAGAAGCTTTCTTTCAACGACTCAAGGGTGTGGTAAAGGTTATTAGTGGCTATAGTGGTGGTAATACCCCTAATCCTACCTATGAAGAAGTTTGCTCAGGCACTACCGGCTATGCCGAAGCTTGTCAAATTATGTATGACCCTTCAGTAATTTCTTTTGAAGAGCTATTAAAAGTTTTTTGGCAAACACACGATCCTACAACACTTAACAGGCAGGGCAACGATGTAGGTACGCAATATAGGAGTGTAATCTTTTATCATAACCAGCAACAGATGGATGAGGCGCAACATTATAAGGAAGCGTTGCAGAAAAGCGGTGCTTGGGATAAGCCAATTGTAACGGCAATTGAACCTTATAAGAGTTTCTTCTCTGCGGAAAACTATCATCAGAACTATTACAATGACAACCCAAGACAGATGTATTGTCAATATGTAATAAAGCCGAAGTTGGAAAAATTTGAGAAAGCATTTAAGGACAAATTGAAATAAAAATCAGGTCAATGAAAATGCCGTAGCATAAATTTTTTGCCGCGGCATTTTCTTTTGAAAAGATATAGGTTTAGTTTTCGTGTACCATTTTGCAACTTAAGTAATACTGCCCTTCGATAAAGATAGGATTCAGCATATTAGCTATAGAAGCTGTTTTCACAATTTTTGATTGCCACTGTGTGGAAGGGTTGCATTTAAATTCATTGTTGCCGTCATGTAAAATAATGGGCATATTAAACCCTGCTACGCAGTTCGTATAACGATAATGAATGGTTTGATTATCTTCTGAAAAATATAATTCCAGAACAGGAATCTGCGTAGTTGTTAAATACTGCTGAAACACCCGGCTAAAATCTATTCCTGTAAAATGATTGATATAATCTTCTATCTGTTTGGATGTAACGGTTTGATGGTAAAATGTTTTGCAGATACCATGTAACAAGCCGCGAAAAGCCTTATCATTGTTGATCGCGTGACGAATATTGTTAATCATATTAGCGCCTTTGTAATACATGTCTTCACTGCCTTCATCATTTACTCCATATTGCCCAATAATCGGTTTGTCATTTGCAATATTTTGACGAATGCCATACACATAATCCTGTGCTTCTTTTTTACCCCAATAATATTCGACAAATAGGGATTCACAATAATTGGTAAAGCTTTCATGAATCCACATATCTGCAATGTCTTTCGAGGTAATGCTATTGCCAAACCACTCGTGTCCACTTTCGTGTACGACTATAAAATCAAATTTTAAACCGATGCCCGTATGTGACAGGTCGCGTCCTAAATAGCCGTTTTTAAAATGATTGCCATAAGCGATGGCACTTTGATGTTCCATACCTAAATGCGACGCTTCCACTAATTGATAACCATCTTCATAAAAAGGATAAGGGCCGTACCAATATTCCAATGCTTTAAGCATCTTGAATATTTCCGGCTCGCAATGGCTGCGCATCCTTTTTAAATCATAGTCTAAAGCCCACAAAGTTACGCTTAGCTTACCTTTTAGTCCATTGTATGTGGTGTCAATGGATTTATATTTCCCTATATAAGGAATGATGTCGTAATTATTGATGGGGTTTTTGACTGCCCATTTATAGCTTGCTAAATGATGGGGTAATTTTTTTCTCGCCACTAATCGACCATTGGAAACTACCGTTAACGTATCGGCTACAAGAGTGGTAAGGCTTGCCCCTAAATCGGGTTCATCCCCCTGGTAATCTTTGCAAGGATACCAAACTGAGGCTCCTAATCCTTGACAGGCCACAGTCATCCATGGGCGGCCGAGGGAATCTTTGGTCCAAATAAATCCTCCATCCCAGGGCGCGTGTACGGCTTCTCTGGGTGTACCGTGATAGTATATGGTTAGGGTGTTATTACTATTAATCTTTTGTTGAGGTACAGACACAAAAAATGCATTGTTATCTCGTTGAATGCCAGTTAACTTTTGTGTTCCGTTAAAATAAATGCTATCAATTTGCATTGGCTCTTGCAGGTCGATTTGCATTATGTTGGGATGATTTTGCGTAACAACTTTGTAAGTAATTTTATTATTCCCTTCTATGGTTTTGGTGGCATAGTTGGGTTGAAAGGTGATATCATATCGTTGTACATCCCACCAGATACGGTCTGGGCCCACACTGCCGCGGAGTGTGTCAGCGTGTGTAAATGTCCTTTTTTTACCGCTTAATAATTGTGCTTTGCACTGCGATACACAAAAAGCAACGGCTATTAATAAAATAAATGTCTTTTTCATGCTTTAAAACTACAATGTTTTGGATATTTGATTATGAAAATCTTTGAGAAATATTTTCTATTATTGCTAAGCATCTTTTATTTTTCTTCTTGTAAAAATGAGAAAAAAAATAACGGGCAGATATTTTATTACAATGAAACCAGAGGTATCGCTACACTTGATCCGGCGTTTGCAAAAAGTCAATCGGTAATTTGGCCTATCTCCCAGATGTATAATACATTGATTGCTTTAGATAGTAATTTGAATTTTATTCCCTCTCTTGCCAAAAGTTGGCAGATAAGTGCCAATCACCTGGTTTATACTTTTCATTTGCGCAACAACATCTTTTTCCAGGATAATGCTGCTTTTAACAATGGTAAAGGACGTCGTCTTATTGCGCAAGACGTGGTATATAGCCTTAACAGAATTTTAGATCCGGGAACAGCGAGCAGTGGAGCCTGGATATTTAACGATCGTATTGCGCCCAATGGTTTTAAAGCCCTGAATGACTCGACTTTTCAACTTACATTACGCAAGCCCTTTCATCCTATCTTAGGCATATTGAGCATGCAATACTCTTCGATTGTTCCCCATGAGGTGGTAGAAAAATATGGCAAAGACTTTGGTCGCCATCCGTGTGGTACAGGTCCTTTTCAGATGAAATTTTGGGCGGATGGACAAGTACTTGTTTTAGAGAAAAATCCACATTATTGGGAAACTGATAGCAAAGGTAGACACTTGCCATATTTGGACGCAGTCTGCATAAGTTTTATCAATAATAAAGCCAATGAATTTTTACAATTTAGACAAGGGAAATTAAGCTTTATCAATGACGTAGATCCTTCCTTTAAGGACGAGGTGATTACCAAAAGTGGTGTACTACGCAAGCAATGGAAGAATAAAATTATTTTGCAAAAACATGCTTATCTCAACACGGAATATTTGGGTATTTTAATGGATCAGCATAATGAACTGCTGAGAAATTCCCCTTTAAAAATAAAGGCTGTCCGCCAAGCAATCAACTATGCCATTGATAAAAAACTGTTGATGATGTATTTGCGAAATTCTATAGGGCTACCGGCTGATGCGGGTTTTGTGCCGGGAGGATTACCTTCACGTAATACTGATTCGGTAAAGGGCTATGTTTTTAATCAGTCAAAAGCATTAAAATTGTTAAGTGATGCAGGTTTTCCAGAAGGGAGGAATTTACCGGTTATTAAACTATTGACAAATCCCGATTATGCGGATGTCGCGATTTTTATCGCCAGACAGGAAAGCAATATAGGTATTCATATACAAGTAGAAGTTTTGCAAAAAAGTATGCTGTTACAACAAACGGCTCAATCGGAAGCTGCATTTTTTTTGGGAAGTTGGATTGCAGATTATCCGGACGCGGAAAATTATATGGCTGTTTTTTACAGCAAAAACCCTGCACCACCGAACTATACTAGGTACAACAATGCTGCCTTTGATGTATTGTACAACCAGTCATTAGAAGAGAATAATGATTCTATCCGTTATACTTTGTATCGAAAAATGGACCAGATGGTTATCGATGATGCACCTGTTGTACCTATTTTTTACGATGAAGTAATAAGACTTGTACAACCAAATATAAATGGCTTCCGCACAGATGCACTCAACTCTTTGAAGTTGAAAGGAGTCTATTTTTCAAAATAAAAATTATATTTACAGAGAGAATATTTAAGGAAAAATCTGATACTCAATCTTAAGCTCTTATATGTCTGGCGAATTATTATATCAAATAGCCTTGACGATGATTCCAAATATGGGAATTGTTTCTGCAAAAAAACTGATTGATTATTTCAAAGAAGCATCCCTGATTTTTGAGGCCTCCGAGAATGAATTATCGCAGACAGGTATTTCATTTAAACTGGCGGCGGAAATAAGAAAATTTAAAAACTTTTCTTTGGTAGAGAAGGAAATAGCCTTCATTGACAAATATAATATCAGACCTTTATTTTGTACTGACTGTACATTTCCCAGGCGTCTGTTAAATTGCTTCGATCCACCTGTATTATTGTATTTCTTGGGGAACTGCTCGCTCAACGATACGAAGATTGTGAGTGTTATCGGCACAAGAAATAATACGCTCTACGGTAAAAAAGTGGCGGAACAAATAATTGAAGAATTGGCGGCACAGAAGATTCTAATTGTTAGCGGTTTTGCTTATGGCATTAATTCTATTGTGCATCAGGCTGCCTTAAATAATGGATTAGAAACTATTGGAGTATTGGCAAATGGGCTGCAAACTATTTACCCTGCACAGAACAAACGGATGGCTGCAGAGATGGTTGCACAGGGAGGCCTACTCACCGAATTTACACAAGATACCAAGCCAGATAAACTTAATTTTCCAAGACGTAACAGGATTGTTGCAGGTATGACTGATGCTACCATTGTGATAGAATCCTCTAAAAAAGGTAGTAGCATGATTACGGCGGAGATTGCCGGCAGTTACGAGCGTGAAATATTTGCTGTACCCGGGAGAACAACCGATGAAAAGAGTTCAGGTAATAATTTCCTTATTCAATCAAATCGTGCGGCACTATTCACAGATACGCAACAATTTTTATATGCGATGAATTGGAATACGCAAAAGCAAAGGCAAGAACAGCATATTATTCGTTATGTAGACCTGGATCCCAACGAACAAACTATTGTTGACATACTACGTGACCATCATATTTTGCATATTGATGAATTGCAAGCGAAATCTGCACTAAATGAAAGTGATCTTGCCCAGGCAACATTAAAATTGGAATCGGCCAGTATTTTACTGGCGCTACCAAATAATATGTATCAACTAATTTAGTACACTTTGGCTTTAAAATCTGACCATAAATGTTTTTGGGTTCGATACTCCTTTTCCCTTGTTCGTCGCCATCTTTTACATGTGACTATAAAGGAATCATCAGAAATAGAAACTACTTTGTATCTCCCAGGTTTAGAATACAGTAATACTTCCTCTCCAACTTTACATGGAGAAAGTTCATCAGATTCAATGACATTATAAGCTTTATCCTTACGGAAAATTTCTTTTAATGAACGTATCATCTCGTTAAAATTTTTCGGCAGCAGAAATTTTGTTTTGGTTTTTCTCGCTAACAAAGATAGTAAGAAAATAGCTTTGCTTAAATTAAAATATCATTATTTCTTGTATTATACTTAATATATATATTAATATTTGTATATCTGGCCTCTGATGGCGTTTTTTTCTTTAATTAAATGCAAAGACTTAGAAAAAATTTGTAAATAAATTTTGCCGGTCTATCTTTGCATATGGCAACAAGAAATACTTCTACAAAGACGAACCCCAGTTCAACAAGATTTTACGGAATAGGATTAACCTTCGACGATGTGCTGCTTCAACCGGCATATAGTGAGGTTTTGCCTAAAGATGTAAATATCCAGACGCATCTAACTAAAGATGTAAAACTCAATATTCCAATGCTTTCGGCGGCTATGGATACTGTTACCGAAGCCAGTTTGGCAATAGCACTTGCACGCGAAGGCGGTGTGGGGATTTTACACAAAAATATGTCCATTGAAAAGCAGGCAGAACAAGTACGTAAAGTAAAAAGGAGTGAGAGTGGGTTGATACTCGACCCTGTTGTATTGCACGAAGACGCAACTATTGGAGATGCATTGCGATTGATGAGAGAGAATAAAATTGGCGGCATACCCATCGTTAATAAAGGCGGCAAATTGGTGGGCATTCTTACCAACAGGGATTTGCGTTTTGAAACCAACATGAAGCAAAAAGTTTCAGATGTGATGACGAAAGAAAATCTGGTTACGGCTCCGGAAGGAACGGATCTCAAAAAGGCTGAAAAAATATTCAGGCAACATATGATTGAGAAATTACCGGTGGTCGGTAAAACAGGTAATTTGATCGGATTGATTACTTATCGTGACATTCTGCAATTAAAGAATTTCCCAATGGCGGTGAAAGACGTTTATGGTCGCTTATTGGTAGGTGGTGCGTTAGGTATTACCAAAGATTTAAATGAAAGGGCGGAAGCGCTGCAAAATGTTGGTGTAGATGTGGTTGCGCTAGATAGTTCTCATGGGCACAGTCAAGGTGTCATTAATGCGCTGAAGCAGTTAAAGAAGAACTTCAAAAATTTACAAGTGATAGCCGGCAATGTGGCCACAGCTGCGGGTGCAAAAGCATTAGCTGATGCAGGTGCAGACGCAGTAAAAGTGGGTATTGGTCCTGGTTCGATCTGTACAACGCGCATTGTCGCAGGGGCCGGTGTACCGCAATTGTCAGCTATTATGGATGCTGCCCAGCAATTAAAACCAATGGGTATTCCTGTTATTGCCGACGGTGGTATTCGCTATACAGGCGATATGGTAAAGGCGTTGGCTGCGGGTGCGCAAGCAGTAATGATGGGTAGTGTATTTGCCGGGGTTGAAGAAAGTCCCGGTGAAACAATTATTTTTGAAGGCCGAAAGTTTAAACAATATCGCGGAATGGGCAGTATTGGTGCCATGCAGCAGGGTAGTGGCGATCGTTACTTTCAAGAAGGAGAAGCTGATACAAAGAAAATGGTTCCGGAAGGTATTGAGGGCCGCGTAGCTTTTAAAGGAAATTTGAGTGAAATCGTTGCACAATATGTAGGGGGGCTACGTGCAGGAATGGGACTTACCGGTTCTAAAGATTTAAAGGACCTACAACAAACCACTTTTGTGCAAATAACCAATGCAGGGATGAGTGAAAGCCACGCCCATGATGTATATATTACCAAAGAGGCGCCAAATTATAGTAGAAGATAGCATTTATGCGTGTATAGAGGCCCTGCAATTTCGGTGATTGCGGGGCTTTTTACTGATATGGTTGCTGTGATAAATTATTACAAATATGAACAATTCCTCAAAAGATAATCGGTCAAATAATTACATGCGCTATATCGGATTAGGTGTGCAATTGATGTCTGGCGTGGGGTTGGCTATATGGTTGGGGTATTGGCTCGATGAGAAGGTAAAATGGAAGATGCCGATATTTATATGGGTTTTACCATTAGTGATTTTGGTTTTTATGCTCGTAAAACTAGTGGAAGAGTTTTCAAAGAAAGAAAAAAAGTAAACAGGTATTTTAAATTTAATATTACTCAATAAAAGTTTTGGGCTCTATGGCGATTGGTGTGGGTAAAGGCATAAAATAGCACTGGCTTATATTTCCATGCAAGACTATTCCATTGCCGATATTCAATGCTTTGTAGAAACTAAATACAATCTATAGTTTAACATGATAGTGACAACCTGATAAAATCTAAAATGATAAACCAATATGGAAAGAGTACTTATTGCTGGCGCCACCGGCTATTTAGGAAAGTTTGTCGCGCAGGAATTTAAAAATCGACACTATTTCACCAGGGTTATTGCGCGTGATATAGATAAATTAAAAAAGGAAAATATCCAGATGAATGAGTTAGTGAAAGCCGAAGTTACTCAACTGGAAACTTTGCAAAATTGCTGCAAGGATATTGATATTGTCTTCTCCTCTGTCGGCATTACCAAACAAAAAG
>NZ_JBNQGD010000099.1:0-1211 GCF_050436765.1 Arachidicoccus sp.
GAAACAGGCCCGCAAATGATGTTTATTTTTCAAATGCCAGATTTTTAAAGTTAAAGCGCTTTCCCAGCCCCGTCCCGTCCACTGTAATGTCTAGATCGGGGGGACATTTATGCAATAGGGCTAGCAAACGACGGCTTTCCCACACATTTGAGCAAATTTTGCAGCGCGCTTAACGGACCTTGTTTTTAAAAATTTTATTTTAAAACTTGGTTTGGGGTGTTTATATCCGGACTTTTTTATATCCGGCTTTTTTCTTTTCTAGATTTTTGCGAAATTTGTCAAACAAACAAATTACTCCAAATTAAGATTTCAGGTGTTTATTACTGATTCAAAGTGAGCAATAAAACTCAACAAACAATCAAAATAGAGTTTTCATGAATTATCGGCGATTGTGGGTACGCGGATGAGCTGTATTCGAAGCTGCTTGTCGTGGCTGCTGAGTCTGTGTGCCAACTCGGACTTGAACAATCGGTGGACGGCGAACAGGCTGAATTGGGCTTTGACTTCCAACGAACCAAATTCAAGCACGGCATCTGGATGGCGGTCTCGAGTATTTCCTTTTTTTGTCGCTGTTGTCAAGTAGCGGGCGTGGCGACAATAACTGAAAATAGACAAATGTTTAAAGATTTGTAGCTTAAAATTTACCGCAACAAATACTCAATTTCTGCCTCTTCGTCATCGTACAAATCTTCCAAGTAATCTTGCAAGAGGCTCTTTGCTTCAACCATCCTCTTTCAGCTAGATAAGTACGTGCACGACGAATCATAACGCAAGATTTGGAAAGCTCAACTAAACAAAAATGTCAAAGCTTGACAAAAAATTGTGCAAAGGAAAAAAGCCGGATATAAACAATGTTTACCGAATCAGTTTCCAGATTAAGTTTTAGGTATCTCACGGGTGGGGTGTTTATTGCGTTGCATGAGTTTTATAGTTTTCCAAATGCCCACTAGCGATTAAACTGTGAATGAGTCTCATTTTGCATAATTTTATAGTTTTAGTCGGATGCTCCCCCCAAAAAAACCTTTAAATCCCGCCATATATCCATTTTTGAGGTGAAATTCCTTTCAAAAACCCAACCTCTGAATTACGTGTTATTTAATGAAGTACGGTGCTAAAAAGCTACAAGTAACTAAAAATAGGGCGGCTGAAGTCCACATTTGTCTTTTGTTAGGTTTATTTTGGCGCTAATTATTAAAAACCAATATTATACG
>NZ_JBNQGD010000100.1:0-3307 GCF_050436765.1 Arachidicoccus sp.
AATTTTCTACAAAGGGCAAAAAGCAATTTTTATAAAACTACCTTGAATTAAAGCAGCTTATTTATGAACAATAGTTTTTTTAAATACCTCAATATAAGTCCCATTGAACAGGATTGGGGTTTATATGTAACCACGGTTGGTTATTCAAATATCACACCCAATGAACCCTATCCGAATAAGAACCATCCGCAAAGTCATCAACTCACCTGGAATAGAGGAAGAATACTTAATGATTATTATATAGTTTTTATTTCCAGGGGAAAGGGCGTTTTCTGTTCATCGCTTACTGAGTCAATAGATATTAAAGAAGGGACATGTTTTTTTCTTTATCCTGGTATTTGGCACCGATATAAGCCCGATATACAATCGGGATGGGAGGAATATTGGGTAGGTTTTCACGGCTATTATATAGACGAATTAATGAAACGAAAATTTTCTCATCCGAAACAACCCTGTCATGAGATAGGGCTCAATAAAGAAATGCTATTGCTTTTTCAAAAGATGATTGATGCTGTACAATCGTCATTTATAGGCTATTCGCAGCAAATTGCGGGACTAACACTTCAAATGCTCGGCTTAATCAATACCATGTCTGTAAATAACCAATATGATAAAAATCCAGTTGAAAAAGCTATTGCCAAAGCGATGTTTTTATTACAGGAGTCTTTGGAACGTTGCGTAGACATGCCCGATCTGGCAAGACAATTACTCATGAGTTATTCTGCTTTTAGAAAAAAGTTTAAGGCTATGACAGGTCTTTCGCCCAATCAGTATCATCTGAATTTACGCATCACACGCGCACAAGAACTGCTAGAATCAACACTGCTCAATATAGAAGAAGTGGCAGATCAAACTGGGTTTGAGAATATCTATTATTTCTCCAAGATATTTAAAAAGAAAGTAGGGACTTCTCCAAAAGTCTATCGCAAACAATTTTTCTAAGTTTATTTGTCAATAGTGCAATCCGGCGCCCATAGCAAAGCTGTCGAGTGGATACATTTGTAATGCAAAAAAGTATCTGTTGATAGCGTGTAAGCTGACAACTTTATTATTAAAAAGGGAAAAAGAGTTAAAGCACGCCGCATGTAAGTAAACAGATTTTTTACGAAAATCTTATTCTCCAAAGATTTCCTAGAACTGACAGAAAGTACAAAGAATTAATAGGCTTGGATTCTACCATTACAGCAAAAGAAAATATTTTTGGGAATAAATACATATACTTGTTGGACAGGTAGTACGCTCCTTACAACTACAGTCCATTTAGATACGCAACAGCGAGCAAAAGCTGCTAATATTTAAACGATAGCAAACAAAATTATTATCATGAACACTTTTTTAACCAAAGAACAAATTGAGCATTATCAAAGGGAAGGTTATCTTGTCATTGAAAATTTCCTTAGTCCAGCAGAATTGGAAGAATGGCGCGAAGCGGTAACGGAAGCAGTGAGCGAACGCAAAGGTCGAAAAATACCCGGCAAGGAAGCGAAGATCGGTGAGGACGACGGCATTAACAAAGAGAATGATTATTTCGCAAAAGTGTTTGACCAAATGTTGAACCTTTGGCAAAGCAATGAGAAAATAAAAAAGATAATGCTTAATGATAAAATCGGCCAAATGGTTGCAAAACTTGCGGATTGGAAGGGAACGAGAATCTGGCATGATCAGGCATTAATCAAAAGACCGTGGGCTAATCCAACGTCCTGGCATCTCGATACCCCGTTTTGGTCATTTAGTGACCGACGCGCCCTTTCTATCTGGGTTGCGTTAGATGATGCAACGCTAGAAAACGGATGCCTATATTTCATTCCAGGATCCTGTCACAAAACCGGGTTCGAGAACCCGGGAATCGGAAAAAACATGGATGCCATATTCGAATTTTATCCCACACTCCGAAAAGGTAGATCTGTTGCGGCCCCTATGAAAGCGGGCAGCTGTTCTTTTCACAATGGCCTAACCATTCATGGAGCCGGCGCCAATATGACTAACGGTTTCAGAAGAGCCATGACTTGCGCGTACATGCCGGATGGGGCAGTTTTTAATGGCATACAAAACATCCTTACTGATGAACAGGTCCAACTTTTAAAGCCCGGTGATCTTCTAAATGATGACCATCAAAATCCACTAATATTTCCATGGAATCGCTAGCGTTACGTATACTGTGTCCACAATGGGGGTTTGAACATTTAGATATGGAGGATTTCCTAGATAAGGTAAAAAAATCAGGTTTTGATGGCATTGATACATGGGTACCGCCAGATAGAAAAGGAAGAGTCCGGCTAAGGAGATTACTTGAAGAATATGATTTGACGATGGTCAGTCAACAATATCAGGCTGAAGGGAAAAATATAAAAGAATTCTGCAAATCATTTGATTATTATCTGCAACTATCTGCAGAAACGAACCCCTTACTTATCAACTCACATTCCGGGCGCGATTCATTTTCCCTGCAAGATCAATTAAAGGTGCTTGATACCGCCTTTATGTTTGAGCACAAAAGTAACATTGCCGTTGCGCACGAAACCCACCGTGGACGCCTGGCATTTTCTCCCGGAAATGCACAACAGTTGTTTAATAAGAGAAAACAAATGCGTATAACTGCAGATTTGTCACATTGGGTTTGTGTTACAGAAAGCTATCTACCGTATTTTGAAAGCACATTGAAGCAAGCCATTGAGCGCACGATTCACGTTCACGCGAGAGTTGGTCATCCCCAGGGGCCGCAGGTGCCAGACCCGCGCCTTCCGGCATGGTCTGAATCCTTGAACCAGTTTTCGACGTGGTGGTCAAGAATTATTGAAAGCCACCGAAATAAAGGCACTTCCCGCCTTACTTTCACCACTGAATTTGGCCCACCACCCTATATGTGGACGCACAAAAGAAATAATGCGCCTGTTGCCTCACAATGGGAATTGAATCTTTACATCAAGAGTTTGTTGAAAGAAATAGCAGCTTCTTCGTCTATATAACCTTACATCAAAAGCGACCTAACTCCTCTACGTTCATTGATGGCACTGCCGTGTTTTTATAAAGAAGCACGGAGGGTTAAGTAAAAAGGAACGGAAGAATGTTCCAATTGTTTTTCAATAATCATTTCCGCAGCTCTTTGCCCCATGTATTTAAAATCTGCAGAAATGGTCGTTATCCCATTAAGGATAATTTGCTTTATGGGCGTTTCATTATAGGAGATGATACCAACTTCCTTACCGACTTCTAATTTTGATTCTAAAATTTTTTTTATCAGAATAACTAAGTCGTCTTCCATCAAACAAATATATCCCCCATGTTTTTATATTTGCACTGTTTGAAT
>NZ_JBNQGD010000101.1:0-2664 GCF_050436765.1 Arachidicoccus sp.
AGTTGCTTGATAAAAAATAGGCTAATAAATTACTAAGAGTATATTAATAATTTCCCCTGCATTTTTGGAATATATAATTTTTGGGATAACTTTTTAAGAATTATGAGAGAATTGCTTTTCATCACAATAATACCCGACGACTACTACTTCAGCTGGCAAATTGAAATTCAATTATTTAATTTCCATCAATTGGGGATTGAAGCAGAAAATATTCACATATTAATTGGCTTCAATGAAAAAAGAAAGTTGAGAAACATTTTCTCAGAATTAATTGAAAGGCTGCAAGGCAAGGCTCAATTTTTTAGATATCCTGGCCGCCGTAAAGAAAAACAATATCCCTCATCTATACGTCCTCATATTTTCAAGCAGCATCTTCAAAAGTTTCCACTATTAAAAGCAAAGCTTCTATTCTATTATGATTCAGATATAATTCTTAGAGAATTGCTAAACTTTGATCTTTTGACTTCTGCAGATACCCGGTTTGTATCGGATACAAGAAGTTATACAGATAGCACGTGCCTAAAAAAAACTGGTGGAGTTTCATTATTTCAAAAGATGTGCAAAATTGTCGGTATCGCCCCAGAAATAGTGGAAAATAACGATTTGAACTGTGACGGGGTACTCCCCGAACATAAAATTACCCTGAGAATCTGTATATAAGTGTAATTCTTTATAAAATTCTCTTGTTTTCGAAGAACTTAATGCCCAAGCCATTAAATGATGTTGGGGACTTAGCCAACCAAAAGGCTGGTTTAATAGCGATTGTTTCGATGTCCAAAGCGTTTGAATAATATTCATAATATTATTTCATGGAGAATATTTGCTTCAATTTATTTTCTATATCATCAATGCCTGAATGTTCATCATCAGCGCCCGCATATTTACCTATAATAACATTCTTCTTCAAAAGTATTTCCGCAGGAATGGAACTAAGCCCATATATATCGCGCAATTCATATCCTTTATTGGGAAAAACATTAGCCCAATTCATACTATTGTCCTTTTTGATTGCAGTTAACCAATTTTCTTTCTTCTCATCCCAAGTGATGGCTATTATGTCTAATCCTTTTTTATGGTACTCGTTGTATAGCGCTTTATAAGCGGGCACTGATTCTCGACAAGGAACACACCAACTTGCCCAAAAAACAATAAGTGTGTAATTGCTTTTGATTAAATCGGTTAAAGATACTTTTTCGTCCAATCGATTTGTTCCTTTTAAATTTGGTAATATCTCACCAATGTTTATAACTCCGTCAAATTTTCTTTTAATTTCTTTGCCCCAGTTACTTTTTTGAATAGTTGCTGATAATCTGTTGTAGTAAAGCTTAACTGAATCTTTTTCTAATCTATAAATCTGAAATTGCTGATTGAGTAAATAAGCACTTAGGTAAGAGCTAGGATTTTGTATCACATATTTTAAATCTATCTGGTTAAGCTGCTTTTTGTATGGCTGCATCTTAGCTATCAGTTTTTCCCAATTCGAATTCATCTGATATACTTTAGCAGTATCTTGTCTCTTTTTAGAAGCAGAAATTGAATCATTCAGCACGGCAAGTTCGGCATCTAATGGAGCCATATTTTTGTAAATAGATGATTTGCTTTTTTCAAGTGAATCATATTGACTTTGTGTTTTTGAATCGCTTAATTTTAAGGTCTTAAAATGATTTTCTTCAATATTTATTTTCATGTTATTGGGCTCGATGAAAATCTCATCGTTATTGGAATCGGCAACATAATAGGAAGCAAAATTTGTCATTATAAATGCAAATGTTGGTTCTTTGATATTTCCAGAAAAGTAGAATTGACGATTAACAATATTAGAAGTATCAGTAACTATTTTATTATTTGCATCACGATATGATAAAATCAAAAATTTCGTATTGTTTCCAATAAAATTCCCGCTTAAATGAAAAGAGTTATTTCCTGTATCTTTCTTTACACCTTGTGCACAAGCTATAAATGTTGTAAAAATTAATGGAAGGGAGAATAAATATTTTAAAAACATGGTAAAATTTGTTTATAAATGGATATAGATGCTTTTATAGTCAAAAGAGAGCAACTCAGATTTTGAGATACTCTCTTTTGACAGCATCATAAAAGTAAATTATATAAAAACTTGAACAATTATGTAAGTCTCTTTATTTTTATAATTTAGACACATATCAACTTTTTTGATACTTAAAATATACTAACTTATGCACTGATTTGCATTATCTCCCTTAGACCAAACACATCGAGGGCATGGACTTGAGCAATTAGAATCTGAGGTGCACTGTATATAACAATTATCACTCCCTCCCGATCCACTCCCACCCGTAACATATTTCATTTGCTCCCTTGAGAGAAGCTCCGTCGCACTTAAATCAAGTGCTTTTAATTTCAATCTTTTCATCTTTTTAAATTTTAAGATGTTTTTGAAAATAAGACCTTATCAATTGTAGATAAAGAATATTTCTCTCCATCGTTACTCGAGTTTAAACAGAAAGAAAATATTTTAAATCAGCTACCGAGTACATTTCAGGTAACCGATGCCCATTCACAAAAAATGTAGGTGTTGTCATTACGCCCTCTTTATTGCACCAGCGGTACATGGCAGCCATCTTTTCGCCTGTAAGCATACGACCAAGCACGTATAGTGTGAGACAAGAAGAGGAATTAGTTTTG
>NZ_JBNQGD010000102.1:0-10235 GCF_050436765.1 Arachidicoccus sp.
ACAGCCGTTTTCCATATTGGCATCATCTAAACCAATCCAGCAGGTAAGGTGTTGCATAGGTTTGGTAAATGTCCAATAAGAAAAATCTTGATGCCATGCCACTACTCCGCCATGTTTGGCTGGTTTGCAGAACAATTGATCATGAAATAGCCGGATCGGCTGCCCCAGTAGTTGGTAAGCCGCCATACGGTAAGCGGGAGACCAGATCAAGTCGTGAAACCCGGGTGTAACACGCCAAGCGCCAATAGCATGAAAAAGTACTTTATCAGGATCTTCCGACTCGTTACTCTCATAATGATAAAACAATTCCCGGTCTTGTTGGCTGCCATTTTGCAAACGCACGAGTTCTTCATTCAATGCGTCAACCTGTGTTTCGTTTAATATTTTAATGCCCGACAAATATCCGTTCTCTTTAAAAAAATCTATCTGCTGCCTGGAAAGCATATATTGTTTCCACTCTTCTGCAGTTTTGGGCTGGTCAAACAGGCTGCTTATGGGTTTATTTTGATTTGAAAGATCAAAAGCCGCTGTGGTCGTATTTTGCATACTAAAATAGTTTTAAACTTTTTTGACTCCAGTAACACTTCATGCCTTGTTCAAATACAGATTTGATTTCATTATTAAATTCTAGTAACCGGGCATTACAGTTATACTTTACATTCCGAAGGTATGCAGTGACTATTTTATAATTTGTGCAGTTTGCGAAAAAAAAGTGTCAGTTTGCGAACGCTTATTCGTTTTCGATTAATTGATTAAATGCAAAGACATATAATTTGTCGTATGTGGAGAATAATTGTCTACCACTGGTTGTATTAATTCACTTTAAATATGACCCCATAATTTAATTATATTTAAACCGGGCATAGATCCGCTGGAACGCACCGGTTATTAAAAACCGGCCCCCTTCTGAGTTTTCTTTCTATATTCTAAAGGATTTAGGCCAGTGTACTCCTTAAAATACCTAGTGATATTTCCTGTATTCAGAAAGTCTAATTCGTAGGATATCTCCTTAAGTGAGAGATCAGAATTAACCAACAAAAATTTAATACGTTCAATTCTTTTTTTCTTTATTTCTTCAAGTATAGAAGTCTTAAGGATCGACCTAAATTTCTTTTCCAGCACTCTTCTCGATAAGGTTGTCGATTCAATGACGTCATCAACCGAAATATCTTTGTGAGGTGCAACATTGGTTATGAAGTGCAATGCATTACGCACAGATTCATCATTTACAGCCAGCGCATTGGTAGAGTTTCGGGTAATAATAGCGCCCAGATCAACCATAATATCACTTGTAGGTCGCTCCTTAAATTCAATCCATCTGCTAAGCGCTGATGCAGCTTCGAAACCCGCCTGAACAGCATCCTGATCGACCGATGATAATGTAGGAGTTGACATTTCACAAATCATTACGTCATTATCTACACCCATTATCGAAAAATCATCCGGGACTTTTGCCTCTAATTCTTTTGTCGCTTCTATTAATTGCACACTTAATTCATCGGTTGCCGTAAAAATGGCGCAAGGCGTCTGCATAGAACGCAGCCATTTTACAAGTAATACCGGAAGCTCCTCCCATAAAGAAGTATTATTATCATAAAGAAAACTATTGACCAAATAGCCCGCTTGCTCAAGAAAAGATGTATAACCTGCCTGTCTTTCTAAAGACCAATGAAAATTTTCAAACCCCAAAAAAGCAAAATTATTAAACCCTTTAGAGATAAAATAGGTGGCGACTGCTCGTCCTAATTCTTGTCCATTCCCTCTTATATTTATATGGTTAACATGCGGCTGATCGTGAGGTGAGATGATGATCGGGATATTTAATGCTTTCATTTTCTCTATTCCAGGTACTTCCCGAATTAAGATCCCATCAGGCTTCCAGTCAATAATTCGCTGTACTAACCTTTCTCCTTTTTTTGTATTTGTGTAGTAAGGCGGTGAAAAAAAGAAATGAAATTTCTCATAGAGATTATTATAATTCATAATCCCCTTCAACAAATCCCTATCGAAAGCGCGGGAAATTTCCAATAAAATCGCAATTTTAGATTTCTTCTTATACATTCGATTAAATATCAATACTAAATATAATCCCTGTTAAATATACATTTAAAAGAGAAAATATCCTATTTAGTTTTGATCTGTAATTTCACACAAACAGGTAAATGATCAGAAGCGACAGGTTCATTGCCTACTACTGCCTCCAGCACTTTAAAACTATACTTCTTTTGTTTAAGTGCCATAATATAATCTATACAATCAACAGGGTGATTGGCCGGTATCGTAAGTTTAGAAGTATCACTGAGCAATTGCCATTTTTTTGAAAGTGCTTCTATAGCCGGCGAGTTAGGATTCGAATTTAGGTCACCGGCTAAGAAAACGGGCTTTGTATATTTTGCCGTAAACTTGTCGAGTAACGCTACCGATAGCATTCTATCCTTTTCGGTTAATGAAAAATGGGTACAGACAAAAATGTAATTTTTCATTTCCACTAACACTGCACTTCGCCTCTCCTCTGTTCCGGGCAATGCTATTGCTCTTATATTTAAGGGCTTTTCTTTTGAAAGAATGCCTATACCATACTTGCCTCCATCAAAATTAATTGAAGTATGAAAAGTAGGTATCATTGCTGTGAACGTGGCCAATTTATTTAATACATACACTCCTTTAGCCCGACGTGTAGCACTGTCTAACTCTTGAATCGCCACTATATCAGGATTAATTTTTTTGATAGCATTCGCCACTCGCTGGTAATTTACAACATTATCCAAACCAACTCCATTGCGTACATTATAAGAAACTATCGTAAGCGTTTTAGAGTCTAAATTTCCCTTGGCGTCGTTTTTAACTGTGTTGCAACCTATGCAAAAAATTAAATAGATAAAAAAATAATTCGCTTTGAAAATTTGTCTCATTTTTTATTGTTTTTTGTTGTAAAAATTATAGAAATATGTCCGGTTTTTCACGATTGATTTTAATGCCAGATCAAAGAGCCTGAATAATAATAATGCCGCCGCCTTTGGGTGAAACAGTAATATTTTGTAAATCAATATCGTTCTGATCTTCTTGAAATCCATCAATTTTCGGAGCAAAGGCTTTCATTTTTGATGGGTCTATATTCAGCGCTTTCCAATCCACGCTTAGAGAAATATGCGCGTCCGTTTTCGCCCAACTTGCATAGGCAATCATCAGCTTATTATTTTTCTTGTATACCGTTACTTTTACATCACTGTCGCTACATTTCAACGGAAGCGCGGGATCCCAGTATCCGATCATTTGGGCGTCTTTAATACCAAAGCTATCCCACAGTTTCCAGATAGCCGAAGGGTCGCAACCGGTCCAACCCAGCCTTGAGGTCATGCCATACACCATGCCTCGAAAAGCATTTCCGCACTCATTCAACATTTCACTATAAAGGCCATAAGGTATTCCCGACATCTCTATTAACCAATAATCAGGGCTTTCATTGGGATTAAATCCCTCTCCCAACCAAAGGCTGTTAATACAGGGAAATAGTTCCATATACTCGCTGGCAGGGCTATTCATCCCATAAGCGGGCATATAATTATTACCTGAATGGAAATCTATTAAACAACTGTCTGCTGCTCTGTCCATCACCTTTCTCACACGCTTCATAATCTCTCTATCATATCCGACTCCATCCAGATAAATACCTCTGACACCCGTATTTTTAATTATCCAATTTAGACCTTCCAGATAATAATTATGCCAGCGGGATAGTCCTTGTGTCCGTATAGACATATCATATCCGCCGCAATCCAGTGGCGTATGCCAAGCGGCATCATATTTAGTGCGGAGATGTTCGACTTCCCAATAACCACCAGTCGAATTAAGATTGCCGCCCAACCCGTCATCTACAAACTGATCGGCGATTTGCGCGCCTAAACCGGGTGTAAATACTTCACTATCCAGACTACGTAATGCCCATATTTCCGGTGCATACACACTCAATTCACGAACGGTATAATACAATTTCGTTCTTATGCCATATTTTCTATTTTCAGCAACGTATTGTCTCAAAGAGTCCGTTGTTAAAAAAGGATAATTGATGTACGGATTCAATTTATTTCCCTGATGAATATTCATTACAGTTGCGCCCTTTGCCACCGCTGTGGCGCGCCAATTATCTATTGGGGGATCGGCCTGATAATAACGATTACTCCAATGTTCATTATCCAAAGGTTTAACCGGCGTAATCAACAGTCCAAAATTTAGATGCATTACTTCACCGGCTTTAAGCTGTTTAGCGCCAGTAAAAGCATCTAATAATATTTTGTCCGATTCCTCACGCATTGAACAACCACCTTTCCCATCGTTGCTCCAGTCTTTATAAGTACCCGTTTTGTTTAAATTGGTTATTGCCCAATCCGGTGTTTCATTTTTTAATTTACATTGCATACCTGCATTTACATCCCCCATCCATATCATATTATTGGCGCGGCTTATATCCCATTTCCAGTCCCATTTTACCGGTCGTTTCCCCCCTTTATACCCCATTCCCATCATGTACTTTGCTGTGCTGCGTAGGTAAGGGATTTGTAGCTCCACATTATCTAATGCTATATCTTTAGTTGCGCTAAGGGTTATCTGATAATTTATGTAGCCATCGCATTCCATCTTGGCAAATATGCCAAGATCAATGCCTTCGCTGTGCAAATGTGTTTCCCAACTCACCGCTCCAACTTGTTTATTCGTGATAACAGGTGCAGCACCTTTCCAATTAAGCTGCTTCCCGTTATGCATTGCCACTAATCTTACAGCACCGCCCAGTATATCTTTTACAGCACCGTTGACGGCATTATTACTCCCGGTAAAAGTGCTCGTTATTTTTTCCGGTAACCCATATTTATCAAATTGCAGTCCCCTTCCCAAAACACTAATATTTCGCCCCTGGACAATCACAGGCGTATAAGGTTTATAGATGCTGTCGTCCAATCCGATGTCGGAATTTAACCAATTCAGTCTGGACATTCTGAATAATTCATCGTAACCCCGATCTTCTAAAATTGAGTCAACTATTTTTATTTGTATGGGAATAATTCTATCTTTTGTTCCCTCAGCCGAAACAGACACACTTCCAACATATTCACCCGGCTGCTGATTACGACTTAAATCAATCCCCACCCACATCGCGTGTACACCTCCTTTCTGAACATCTACTTGCTTTATAAATTTTTTACCTAGCCAATCCTTTCCGCCAAGATTAAAACATTGTATAGCGGATGCAGGTATGCGCTCCGATTTGTTGCTTACCAGATCTGTAAACTTTAGCTTTACATTGTGCAATGCTTTAAACGGAGCATACAAGCCTAACTGATAAACAAAAAATTCGTTGCGCATTGCAGTGCCCTTAAAGGTACCGCCTTCTTTTTTCGTTGTCCATCGCAGCGGAATATCTGTATTCATGCGTATAGGATGCTTCCTGTCTTCGGGGAACACCAAAAAGTCTTTTCCTTTATTTTCTTCCAACAGTTTTTTCAATTCACTTTTAGTGGCAATAATTTCCATAGGATCAAACCGGTTGAAATCATCCACGGCTTCAAAACGAAGTACAGAAGCAACGGGCAGCTTTGCCGTATCGGCAATGGAAGTAGCGTCATTTGCAGCGGCCCATACAGCGTTATAAGTATTTTTAGCTTTCAGATAAATCGTATTGGGAAAATACCAACTGCCCGTTTGCTTAAACGGCATATAATACAAATAATAGATCCCCTGTCCGGTGGTTGGTTCGAAAACAAAATCACCATATTCACGATTAGTAGTGAGACTACATATATTGTTTACTTTTTTACCCGTACTCGCATCTATTAAAATTACGGCATCATCTTTAGGATCTGCCACCCTTCGCCAAGGTACATGTACGCGCACCGCCGGCGCATCAACACTCACTTTAATGACAGCACGCTGCGTACCTAATTGCATTCTATCCCAGTGACCAGTACCATATGGAATATTTTGAGCAATTAGTTTTACGCTTCCGCCAAAAACAAGTGGCAGCATCAGAATCGACCCTATTATGAAGCGTAAACGAAGACGACCTCTTGAACCCGTACAATTTTTCATTATTTAAAATTTAAAAATCTAAACGCACCATTATTGACCATTACCCGAAATACTTAGGATTAAAAAATAACACCCATTCTCACTTTTATAAAATCCTCGAACAAATACTTTATCAATAGAAATAAAACCAATCTAAAGCCAGCGGACTCTGGGAAAACCCGTCAAATACAAGAGTCACCGCCTGTTTTCCTTTTACAATTTCATTAAGGGGGCTGGTAATGATTTGATAGGACCGGTGTTTATCAATTGCCTCTATTTTCTAATTGGCAACTTTTTTTCTATCACCCCCCTTACCTATCCAAACTTCTATCTGTCCTTCACCATGAACGCCCAATGTTTTACAACGTACATGTTTAAAACCTTTTTTAAACTGAATATATTTATATTCCGCGGTATCGCCATTTTTTATATTCGCTAATTTGCCAAACCATAGACCCTCTGATTTAAAATCTTTCGAATAAGCACCTCCACTCATCTGACAAGCCCATTCAGCTTGTATTTGCATGTTGGCGGGTAGCGGACCCGATGCCCCCTGAGACGTCATTTCCACTTCAGCAATACTGCCGTCTTTTTTTATTGTGATGGGTTCGATACAAGCTTTTCTAAATTGGGTTACGCCGCCAGTAGGGCGGTGATAAAATACATACCATTGACCATTAAATTTTTGAATGGACCCGTGATTGTTTTCAATTAGCGGATTGGAGCCATAGTTGTCAATGATTACACCTTTATATCGAAAAGGTCCCATGGGCGATTTACTAATAGCATAAGCAAGTGAAGTACACTGGTATCGCTTATTATGCCGACCGCCATAAGCATATATAAGGTAATATAATTTTCCAATCTTTCGAACAGAAGCCCCTTCATTAAAATAGTTATCATCGTAGCTTCCAGCAAGGCAATTAGTAATCGTGGCAGTATCAATCTGCCGCATATTGGGTTCCAGTCTTGCTACCTTAGGCGCCCCCTGTCCCCAATATAGATATCCCTGCCCGTCCTCATCAATAAATACAGCCGGATCAATTTGGCACGCACCTGCGATAGGCGTGCCGTTTTTATAGGGTCCCAGAGAAGTGGTTGCAACAGCCACCCCTTCTGTAAAAATTGCGCTGGGCATACCGTAAAACAGATAAGAAGAATCTCCCTTTGACACCCAATCTGAGGCAAACAGCAACTCATTCGTATAGGGCACTTCATCGTTCTCTCCCTTAGAGCTAAAGGCATTTGTTTCGATATTCCAGGTTCTGAGATCACTGGTTGACAATATATCATAAGAATGTGAACACCAGTGTCCACTAGACTCATCCAATGAGCCGAATACATATAAGCGGCCATCTTTCCCTACATATGCCTCGGGGTCAGCAATATATACTCCTGGCGGCACAATGGGGTTTTGTGCCTTAGCATATGGAATTATTACTAAAAGAAAGGGTAGTAATAGAAAAAATGTCTTCTTCATAAATTAACGTCTGTCTTGGCGTTTCATTTTTCAAACCTGCCACTGTTTTAAAAATCAAATTAAATCGTTCATCATCTGTTGAGCTATCAGCAAAAGATCTCTTTCTACTTGTTGATATCCACTAAAGGTATCGTTCTAATGGGCTAAATATTTTGCATCTATCAGGTAAGCATTCGATAAATAATTGCCGTATACCATTAATTTCCGTACGCTATCCGTGCGTAAACGTCCGACTTTTTCCCTTCATGAACAACTGCTAAATTGATCATTTTTGATGCTATATTTACTGCGCCAATAGGTAGAGCTTACTTAAAACGCCGGTAAAAAACACGTAGGTACGGCGGAAATCCATGTTATCGGGCTTTAAATTCGCCTATTTACGTTGTTCCGTTGGTAGAAATGCTCCTTATGATTACGTTAGATAAGGTGGTTTGGATTAAAAATTTGTGATGCCAAGTTTTGTCCTATTTCCATACAACCTTTGCAGATAAAGCATTCAACAATCTGCGAAAATTGATCTTACAGACCCTTAGGCCGTTTTTAAGTACATTTATTAAATGAATACCGTTTTTCTTATAAAACCATAGCTACTCATTTGCTACCGGCTGCCAGCAAATACAGGTAGGCGTACCCATAGAATATCTATGAAACATCCCCAATTCTGCGGTGATGGGATTGATGGAAAATACAGCTATTGAATCATCATCCTGGTTGGCCGCTAACAGCCAATTACCACTCGGATCAATACTAATGTCCCTTGGTGTCGAGCCGCCACTATAATAGACACCTACAAGATTTAAGCGGTTATCCAGGATATTAAAGGCGTAAATACTGTTGGTATTCCTTTCGGAGGCGTAAATAAACTTTGCATTTGGATGAATACGAATGGCCGCGGCACGCATCTCTCCCGTTGCCAAAATCGCTGAATCTGCTAAATGAAATTGTCCTTCTATATTTTGGAACAAAAATAGCTCACCACTTAATTCTCCAATAAGGGCCATCCATTTTCTTTCTGGATCCATATCCATGTGTCTTGCCCCGGCACCTTTTTTTATAACAACATCCATTGTTGCAAATGATTCCCACTGATTGGTAATCCTGCTTACACAGTAGGTCTTTACTTGATCTATACCCAGATCAACGCAGTAGACTGTGCGATCATCCAGCGCATATATCATGTGGGGGTGCGCAGCTTGCTGTCTTTCTTTATTTACACCTGAACCCTGATGGTGTATGCGTTGCGTCATTTGCCCTATGCTGCCATCCTGCTTTAAAGAATAAATAAAGATATCGCCACTTACATAATTCGCTACCAGAATAGATTTACCCGCAATCGCGAGATGGCAAGCATAATCGGCGTTTAACGGTATTTCATTCAATTTTGTCAGCCGGCCATCTTTACTGATCCTATAGGAAATAAGCATCGGAGAGCAGCTCGCAAACATTTCTTCCGCGGCATATAATACGGTACCATCCGCAGAGACAATAGGATAACTGGGGTTTCGTTGCGTATAGCTACCCAAAATGGCAATCGATCCACTAATAGGATCAAAGGAGCAAGCACTAATACCTGCTCCTGTTGGATGAGGCGCGGGCGCGCCTGTAGCTGTATAACTTCCTATAAAAAAAAGCATATCATTCTATAGCTTGAATAAGTGCTTTCATATAGCCCAATGCATAGGCCATCCCAGCATACCAGGGAGCTTCACAATTTAGCTGAGGTGTATGATCGGGTATAAGCACTCCGTTAAATTTTTTATCTTTTAATACTTTGATGATTTTTACCATATCGATATCACCTTCGTCTACAAAAGTCTCCTGATAGTTAGGCACCTTTCCTTTTACGTTTCTGAAATGGATATAACCAATATTATCCGCATATTGCTTTGTCGCTTCATAGATATCACCTTCCGTCATCTCTGCTAATGAGCCCAAACAATATTCAAGATTATTATAGCTGCTTGGATAAACGTCGAGCAGTCTCTGATACATATCCGGTTGATAAACCAACCGAGGTGTATTTCTGACAAATGGCACAGGCGGGTCATCGGGATGTGCCGCGAGTTTTACACCGGCCTGTTCCGCAATGGGAATCAATTCTTTTAAAAACCATTCAAGCCTTTGCCAAAGCTGCTCATGAGTGACAGTGGGAATAAAACCTGTAGCGGCGTTGACATCATAGCGCATGTTCCAAACCGTCCCATTGGGAATGGGTCGCTGATCTACACCATCCATGCCCACCGAAACCGCTCCACCCCGAGCAAACGGACCTGTTATTCGGCTACATACACCCGCAAGGCTAAAATTGTATCCAATAATGGGTATACCTGCCTGGCCAACATTGCGAATATGTTGTTTAAGTACTTCAATCTGCACTTTTTTCCGGGGACCATCCAGCAATATATCGGACCAGTCTGCCGGATCAAAGTTTTCAATCGCTTCCCACTGCAAACCAGCGGCGTTTATTTCTTTCTTTAGTCTAATGAGCGCATCCAGTTCCCATAACGGTCCCGAATTTCCGGCAAATCCCCATCCCGATCCATTCCCTATCGGCTGGTTATTGATATCTTGTTGGTTGCCTTTATAAAAATAATCCACTAAGTGCACAACCAAGTGAGAACAGCCACATTGTTTTGCAAAATCGAAATGTTGCCTGTTGAGCATGTGTCTATAAAGACCAAGACCTAACTTCATC
>NZ_JBNQGD010000103.1:0-1453 GCF_050436765.1 Arachidicoccus sp.
ACAGGTGAGGACACCTGCCAACAGATAAATATTTGTGTATTTAAATATTTATTTGTATATTTAGGACTTGCCTGGAGTCGCCGTCCTCGACGGTCCAACTACGCCTCAACGTTTGGCGGTACGTTGGTTTTCCCAAACCGGTAATTTCCACTCGTTTAGAACTTCTTCTCTAAGCCGTTTCGGAACCCGCTGAAGCGAACGAAAAGCGTCTCCAAGTTGGACCGAAAACAGCGCAACGATTATGCCATGTAGGTTTTTTTGCAGACCGACAAGTTTTGAACCAATTTTCGTGAATCGATCAGTGTTTTTGAAAGCGCATCCCACTCTTTGAATAAATCACCTGCTGCTTGCGTTTTTATGACTCGAAAAAAATGCAGTGAATATGCAAAGCCAATTTGTCAGCGCTTCGCTGATCGTTGTTGGCTTTTTGTTTGGGTGATTTTTTGCGTCGTGGTTTTTTGTAGGGTTGTCATGCGGATAATCCGCGGAAAATCATTTAATTTCCGCGGACAACAAAATTTTGCGGATAATCAAATTTGGTCTTTTTGAATTTTTGCGAAAACGTTTTTTGATTTATTGGTGATTTTTTATTGCTGTTTACATTTTTTGTTCTAGTTATGGCTTCAAAACCTCATTGGTCACGCAACTACTTAACAAAGAATGCGGATGGCAAGTTTGTGTACATTTTTGGTTGCGGATCAAAGTATAGCGACAAAGTTGACAGATTCCAAAATCATTTGTTGGTAAGTCAACATTTTAAGTTTATTTTTATTCCCGTTTTTAGAATCAATGCAAGAAGATTGGACCGGAAGCTCGTGCCGAGATCAACAAAAAGGCAGGAACCAGTGGAGGAACTCCAGCTAAGCGCCCAAGATTTGATGATTTGCTCGCAAGGAGCACTGGAGTTGGGCAGCTTTGGAAAGCGGTGATGTGGACGCAAAGACATTTTGGGCTGGATGTCTCCCGAATACCACTCTAGCAACGGTTTTCAAAATGCTCCAGATCATTCCGATCACAAGCGCAGCTACGGAGCGAAACTGGTCAATTCGAGGAGCCATCCACACTAAAGTCTGCAATCGGTAAGTCAATATTTTGTTTCTTAAATCAATTTCATTGTTTAGATTGGCGGTTGAAACGGCCTCCAAGTTGACGTACATCAAGCACAACTTGATATTGGAGCATCCGGATTTGTTCAAGTCTGTTCGTCGACAAGAAACCGAGGCATCCGATGAGGAAATTCTCAATGATATTGCCGCCGACGACATTGTTATTACTGAAGATTGTTAATTACTGTTACTTTCATGTTGGAAATAAAGTGTTGTTCAACAAATTTGGCATAATATGTGTTAATTTTACTAAATGGGGATTATCCGTGCGGAAAATGACAACCCTAGTTTTTTAAAATGTTTTTGGTGATTGTTTTGTAATCGGGGATTTGTCGGGTAAATGTTTG
>NZ_JBNQGD010000104.1:0-624 GCF_050436765.1 Arachidicoccus sp.
CTGTCTAATGCAACCCCTATCCTATCCTCAATTTTTATATCGTATTTTAATAAAAACCAAGCAAGTTTATTAGCACTGTCTAAAAGGTTTTGGTATGAAAATTTTTGCTCACTAAAATGCAGGATAATTTTGGATGGATCTGAATGGGCCTGCTTAGTAAATAGAGCGTTAAGGGTTGTTTCTGAATAACGGCTTTTATAATCAGTACTGAATGCTTTATCAGGAAAAAAATTGGTCATGTATAAAAACTGATACAATTGCTATACGCCAAAAGTGACATCGGCGCAAATCTTTATATTCTTTGATGTAGGTGCGTGACATTGTGGTGTCTTATAGTCGAGTTTTATATCGTTGGAAAGCTCACGTCGTCTACTACAACTTTGGTCTTTGAAGCATTCAATTAGGTAGTGTAGGTAGGTCGGTAGGCCGGCAGGTAGGTAGCGCCGGGGCTGTTTTTTTGTGATTTGGCTATAAATTTTGAAGGAAACTATCTATTTTTTTAGATGTTTTAATGGTTTTTGTAGGGGTATATGATGCAGCTTCGAATGTACTATCCATTGGTATATTCGAAATATCCGGGTAACCTAGAGGCTTTTGTCTCCGGATCACTTCTGTGAATAGCTA
>NZ_JBNQGD010000104.1:634-1638 GCF_050436765.1 Arachidicoccus sp.
ATGTGGTTTAATTGGAAGGCTCACGTCGTCGACTATAACTTTGGTCTTTGAATCATTCAGTTATGTAATGAAGAAGGAAAGTCGGTAGGCCAGTAAACATGTTGCGTTGGAACTGTTTTTGTTTGAAATTTGTTGAACAATGCTTTGTTTGAGGATTGTTGATGAATATTTGGACCGGTTTCGCGTGCGCTGTAGGCTGTTATTCTTTATACAATTCCTGTAACATACATTTTTTTCCGCCTCACAAAAACTACACAAACAAGTATTCCAATCGACAAATGCAATATTTCGCATGCCATGCAAAAACGTTTCCCGCAAGATTGTTTGCGCAAAAATTTCTTTCCGTTTGATTTTTTTCGGTGATTTCTGCTTCAAACTTTTTTGTGGTTAGTAATTGTTGCTTTTCGGGGGCGTTGATTTAAAATTGGCATTAGGTTGATTTAAATGACAAAATTGGGGCTTAGGAATTGTAATGCGTTTTGTTTGATGGTTTATTGAGATTTTGCGCTGTTTTTTGGTTGGTTGTTTTTGAATTTGGTTTGAAATGAGGTTTTTGTTAGTTATTGGAGGGTATTGTGTACTGTCCCTAATCGTCTAATTAAAAGTTATGGGTTGACAGGAAGTGAACTTTAGCTGATTAAAACTTACAAATTAGTTTAAATTTTGTTTAGACAAAAGAAATCACTTGCACTTTTTTTGAGGCCGGAGGCCTCTGCCACTGAGAAAGTGGACTTTACTGACAACCGGGGACCTTCAAGGGCCGCGGAGCGGCTCCTTGTCACCCGTATATAACAATATGAGATGCCGCTTAAATCAGGGTAGGCACGTGTCGCTACGAAAAAAATTCCTCATAGTATAAAGCCTTTGAGTTGAGCCTATGATGTGCAAAAAAAAATATTATGTATCCTACATCCGGGGTCTAAAAAATTCGGTCCTTTGAAATCGTTGGTGAGGATTGTTGATGGCGAGTCTTTGAAAAGTGTTGATTTTGTAAGGGAATTTCA
>NZ_JBNQGD010000105.1:0-1243 GCF_050436765.1 Arachidicoccus sp.
TCTCATTATTTCAAAAGAATACCTAACGTAGAGTAAACGAAGGCTTAATCCGTCGAAATAAATATTGTTGTTAAACTTTTTGTCAGATAGATAAGCAGTTTTGAATTTTCCCAGATCTTCAAAGCGATCTTTTATTGGGTTCTTTGTCATATATAAGGTAAGTACCACAGCAATGCTAATCCCAATAGCTATCAGTCGATATCTGCCATTTAACAGGCGAAAAATATATGTAACAAGAAGAATAGTATAAATGAACAAAAACATTCTTGATGAAAGCAGTATTATCCATACTGTAAACGCGAGATACAAAAATGACTTGAGCTTCGCAGGAAAAGGGACGGAGGCAATCAAGATAATACTTATTATACAAACCATGGAAGCATAAATAGCTGTTGAATCCACTTTTTCTACCAGGCTATGATAAAAAAAAACATGATAATCTCCACCGGTGATATATTCATTTGACGCAAGTATTGTAGCAGTACACATCCAAACAAATGCTGAAATGATAAAACATTTAAAGAGAAACAAGATATATCGTTTCGGGAAACTTTCTTTTGATAGAAATATAATAGGAACTACAAATATGGACATTTCACGCTGTGCAATAAATTTGGCGTGGGATACATCTTTGGAAACAAAGATACTCAACAAGCATAGTAAGAAATAACATGATATAATATAAAACAATGGCTCTTTATATAAACGATTGGCTTTCTCTCTAAAATTCCCCTCTAATAAAAGTGTTATAAATAATAATATTAATGTGATACTATTAATCGTAGTAGCTTTCTGTCCAATGATATCGGAAATAAATAGCATTATCGTTAGGGCGAGATAAACTTTATTATAGCTGCTCCGTTTTGTGAAGTCCAATAACATGGTTGGTGTGTTTATATGAAAGATTTATTCGTTTTCTTATATTTATTCATAACATTTACATATGCGTCATATGTTTTTTTAGCGGTTTGTTCCCAGTTATTTTCTCGAATTATTTTTTTAGGAAAGTCTTTGTTTTTTGCACTGTTCATTGCTTGTTCTATGGCTTCACGAATGCTACGAGTATCTGCCGGATCGCAATAATATCCAACGTCTTGAAAATATTCTTTGGTGTCTCCCTTATCGGTTATCACAATATTGCATCCGCACACGGCAGCTTCTAAAGTGCTTAACCCCGTTGTTTCAAACCAACTTGCTAAAACGTGTGTTTCATGTTCGTTATAAAGTCTTGCCACTTCTTTTT
>NZ_JBNQGD010000105.1:1253-2152 GCF_050436765.1 Arachidicoccus sp.
AAGAATAATCAATAAAAGTGACATTGGATGTAGCTTCGTTTTTGCACGCTTCGAAGTAAGCCCGGTGATTACGAGATATGGCACCCGCGATTGTAAGACGATAATCGGTACCGCTTAATGCACGTATAATATTCAGTTGATTTTTGAGGGGCTCTATTCTTGCAACACATAATATGGACTTCTCTTTTCTTTTCGTCTCCTTAGCCTCATAAAAAATACTGGTATCGACAGCATTCGGTATGACCGAGAAATGCCCAGCAATATTGAAATCAGTTTTTAACCTTTCGTATTCACTTTTCGAGTTTGGCAGTAGACACGAACATCTTTTCAAGATGTATTCGATCGATCTTTTATGCCCAAACAGAAGATATTTTTTTGAAATTATTTTTTCACTGTTAAAAATATTTCTTGCAATACATTTTACATATTCCTGTTCATGTTTTCCAAATGCGGACAACAGGAGGCCTTTAATCGTTTTGTCATGTGTGATGAGATCGTGATAGGTAAGATATATGGGCGATACAACAAATGGAATAGTTGTTCTATCTATATGATAAATTATATCTGCAGGGCGAATAATATTGAAAAAATGAATTAAATCATATTGCTTGTAATCGATACGCATATTGTTGCACAATACAATATCCACATTAACACCGAAATGACTCAATGCTTTAGCCGTATTTTCTATTTGGATGGTATCTCCGCCTCTACTGGACAATAATGTAGCCCTGCTAATGAATAAAATTCTCATATTAAAATTGGTTTGTACATGAGTTCTTTTGGAGCTTTATTGAATGATGGAAAAATGTTGGGCGAGAATGCCAAAATCCAGATCATATATTCCGCCGGATTGAAAAGATAGCTCCCGGAAAATTGATAGATGAAAACAAAACAAA
>NZ_JBNQGD010000106.1:0-5565 GCF_050436765.1 Arachidicoccus sp.
CATAAATGCATTGCAACCTCTATATAAATAACAAAACACAAATACAATAAAAGTCACTTCTTTCATGGACTGGTTTTTAGTATGCGTGTTAAGGTTGAAAAAGTTTTATTTTTAAAAGATGCACGTTCTTTGGAAATACCTGCAATCTCATAAGAAATTTATTTTTTGTCTTTGTTGTTGGCAACAGCCGCACAATTATTAGGGTTAATAGCCCGGGCTGTAAAATCATCTAATGGATTAAATAAAATGTTTAGTGAAAATGGGATGGAACTTTCCTGCGACGAGAAGCAAAGATGTCTGTTGTCCGCGCGCTTTTTCCATGGCCATAGTCTTTTAATTTTTGATAAAGTCACTTCTGCAATTGCTTCACCTGCAGAGAAAAGGCATCGCTTCCGCCATAAAGGGGATATCCGAGGATAAGCGGCAGATTACTTTTTTAATCACACTCCGGCTTTCGACCACTATGCATGTAGCTTCGATTCACCTACTCGGCAAACGGGCGGAACAGACTTTGGCGCAAAGGGAATATATATTATGCGATGTGGCTGCATCGAATTAACGAAAGAACTGCAAATAATTATAACAAATAACTTAGAAATTAAATATTACTTTTATGTTTGCATAAGTGAAAAAGGCAGAGCGAGCAGGAAAAGAGAAATTAAACAGCATAATAAAGAGTATTTATGAAATATTTATTGGTCGTGTGTACAATGATGTTCTTTTTTGGGTCGACACAAGCGCAGACCTACGACAGTGTACCGCCTTATCAGAAAGATTCGACTTTGCCTAAATTCTTATTACTTCGGCAAGACAGTACTTGGTTTAATACGGCCCAGATCCCTAAGCATACTCCTGTTGTTATTACATTCTTTAACCCAAGTTGTGAGCACTGTGAACATGAGGCAACTGTGTTGTCAAAGCAAATGAATAAATTGAAAAATGTTTATTTTGTTTGGGCTACCTATGAAGGGAGCTTTGCCGAAATAGACACTTTTGCAAAAAGATATCATTTAGCAGAGTTTAAAAATATACATTTTGTAAAAGATGTAAATTTTTTAATACCTAGTTTTTATCGGTTGCGTATGACTCCTTATATGGTTGCTTACAATAAACATGGTCGCTTAATCAAGACATGGGAAACCGGCGCCAGTCCAGAAGAATTGATAAAAATGTTTCATTGAGAGCATCTTATTTTTTAATAAACGGAGGTTACAGTGGCGGATTTTCCTGTTCCATTCTTTTGCATTTTCAGAAAATAAGCTTGCCAATTCCTTTCGTAATGAGGCGAGAGAAAAGATTTAATGTATAAGAAAAAAATACTTCAACTCGTTGTGCATCCTGCTGAAACGCTTTGCTAATCATTGTTAGCAAAAAAATATACTTTGTTGCGCACAGAATTTTATTTTCTATTTTGTACATTCGCTGCTTTATATGGAGATGAACGCAATCGTTTCCGTATATTAATAATATTTTCAAGATGTCGAATAAAGTAAATAAAATAGCCATTCTAACTTCCGGTGGGGATTCGCCAGGGATGAATGCTGCATTGAGAGCTGTAGTGAGAACAGGTCTTTATTTTGGATTAGAAGTTTATGGCATCATGCGCGGTTATAGCGGCATGATGGAAGACGATATATTTCAAATGGATTCCCGGTCGGTGGCCAATATTATTCAACGGGGCGGAACTATTTTAAAATCGGCTCGATGTAAAGAATTTTACACGCCAGAAGGTAGGGCAAAAGCCTATGCTAACCTGGAAAGAAGAGGCATCGATGGATTAGTCGTTATTGGTGGCGACGGCAGCTTTACCGGCGCTATGAAACTGCAGGCAGAGTTTGGTATTCCCGTTATTGGTTTGCCTGGAACCATTGATAAAGATTTGTATGGGACCGATTTTACAATTGGCTTCGATACTGCTGTAAATACCGCTGTTGAGGCCATTGATAAGATACGTGATACTGCTGATGCTCATGATAGACTTTTTATAGTAGAAGTGATGGGTCGTCATGCCGGATATATCGCATTACATAGTGGTATTGCTACAGGGGCAGAAACTATTTTGATTCCTGAGGCATCTACTAATATGGACGATGTAATTGCGTCGCTTTCTGAAAAAGAAAAAAGAAAGAAATTAGTTAACATTATTGTAGTGGCGGAAGGCGATGCATTTGGAGGCGCCAATGAAGTCGCTAAAGTAATTAAAGAAAGACTACCAAAATTCGATACGAAGGTGTCCATTTTAGGACATATACAGCGTGGAGGTTCCCCAACCTGCTCAGACAGATTAATAGCAAGCCGAATGGGTTATCACGCGATAGAGGCTTTATTGGCAGGGAAATCAAATGTAATGGTGGGCATTGTGAATAATGAAATGTCTTACACACCACTTGAAATAGCTATTCGCGAAAAAGACGTCATAGATGAAGACTGGTTAAGGATTGTAAAAATACTTGCCAGCTAGTATTACAGATGGGAGTTGGTATTCCATTTAAATACTTTAACTTTCATTTTTATGGGTTATTCCAATACATAACAAATGTTCAAATAAACTAAGCATATAAAATGTCGAAAAACGTAGAAAAATATCTGCATAAAGAGATGGATGCAGAAGCAGGCATTCAACATAATTTTCATAAGACCAAAATCGTCGCAACTGTAGGACCCGCTTGTGAAAAATATGAACAGTTACTATCGTTGGTAAAAGCTGGGGTGAATGTCTTTAGACTTAACTTTTCGCATGGTAGTCATGAGAACAAACTTGAAATCATTAAGAGTATTCGAGCCATTAATGTAAAAGAACCATATAATGTAGCCATTTTAGGTGATTTGCAAGGGCCTAAGTTACGGGTCGGAAAAATTGAGAATGATTGTTTGCCAATAGCTGCAGGTGACATACTCACTTTTACCTCTACAGAAAAAGTAATTGGAACTAAAGAAAAAATATATGTTTCTTATCCAAATTTGCATAACGACGTAAGTATAGGAGAAAAGATTTTAATTGACGATGGTAAGCTAGAAGTGGTAGTGACCAACGTGGATAAAATTTCAGGCGATGTACAAGTCCGCGTTACCTACGGAGGTAACCTTTTACCTAACAAAGGCGTCAACTTACCCGATACAGTTATTTCTCTGCCCGCTATGACAGAAAAAGACATTGTTGATTTAGAATTCATACTGGAGCAGGAATTGGACTGGGTGGCGCTGTCATTTGTACGTAAAGCAGAGGATATAGTTGATTTAAAGAGACGAGTGGTCGAAAAGAACAGTAAGATAAAGGTGATGTCTAAGATTGAAATGCCCTCTGCAATGGACGATTTGCGTAATATCGTAAATGAATCCGACGGTGTAATGGTCGCCCGTGGCGATCTGGGAGTAGAATTACCTGTGGAAAAAGTACCATTGGCACAAAGAGAGATTATTCGCAAATGTATCCATCGCTCTAAGCCCGTAATTGTAGCAACGCAAATGATGGAAAGTATGATGGATCGCACAAAACCCAATCGTAGCGAGATTACGGATGTGGCCAATGCTGTTTTAGAAGGTGCAGATGCGGTAATGTTGAGTGGTGAAACGGCAATGGGGCAACACCCTACTTTGGTAGTTGAGACAATGTGTAAGATTATTTTAGAAGTAGAACGTACAGAATATCGATATGACCGCTCTGCTGATGTAAAGGTAATTGCACATTCACCTACCATTTTGAGCGATGCTATTTGTTATAATGCTTGTAAGATAGCCAAGGAAGTAAATGCAAGAGCTTTGATTGGAATGACGCAGAGCGGCTATACCGGATTTAGAATCAGTAGTTACAGGCCGGAAACACCTTTATATATTTTTACCAAAGAGCATCAATTGGTTAATCAATTAAGCCTTAGTTGGGGTGTTCGGGCGTTCTTCTATGATGAGGAAGTCAGTCTGGATGAAATTGTAAATGATCAAATAAATATCCTTCGGGAAAGGAAATTTATTAAAGATGGTGATGTGGTGGTTAACACAGGTAGCACTCCTGTAAAAGCACATTTACCTACTAATATTTTAAAAATTACTACAGTAGGAGAAGTGGAAAATTAAAATAATACTTTTCCGTAAAAAAATGAAGTGTTTCCAAAGAAATCACTTCATTTTCGTTTAAAGCAGTCGTGAAATATCTCATTTCAATTTGTGTTCTTTCACACCTTCCTTGGTGATTTTTACTGGGGCAATTTTACCATCTTTATCAAAATGCATTTCATCAATGCAAACTTGCCGGTCGTTGGCTTTATCATCGCCCAAAGGCCTACGGTGATAAACAATATAGTATTTGTCTTTGCCCGGAATTTTGATGACTGAATGGTGTCCGGCACCGGTTGCAATGCTGGGATCCTGTTGTAAAATTACACCTACTCTTTTAAATGGTCCCAAAGGAGATTTTGACATAGCGTAGGCGACACGGTAGTTGGGGCCACCCCAGCCACCTTCGGACCACATAAAATAGTAAATGCCTTTCCGTTTAAGCATACAAGGACCTTCCACGTAATTTTTAGGCGTTATTTCTTTATAGTAAGTTCCGTCGGCGAACGGTTGGATGCCCGTGAAATCACTTTTTAATTTTACCACATTACAATGGCCCCAACCGCCATAAAACATATAATAGGAACCGTCGTCATTTTTATAAACAAACTGATCTATTGGTTGCGCGCCATTGACAATTTTATTAATTAGAGGTTTTCCCAACAAATCTTTAAAAGGCCCGGCCGGATGATCTGCAACGGCTACACCGATTCCTCCAACTTCTCCCGGGTGCACATCATTTGCACCAAAGAAAATATAATATTTCCCTTTTTTTTCGAGTACGGCAGGAGCCCACATCGCTTTTTTTGCCCAATGAATTTCCGAGGTATCGAGTACTGAATGATGTTTTGTCCAATGAACTAAATCGGGTGATGAAAAAGCATCCATAAAAACTTGATCTTCATATTTCGCAGAATAAGTTGGATATATCCAATATTGATTACCATAAATTGTTGCTTCGGGATCGGCATACCAACCTGAAAATATGGGGTTGCCCGACATTTCTTTGGTTTGTGCATTTGCCTTATTTACTATAATTAATACAGTTAATAGGAAAATGAAGCTGACGTTAAATGTGCTTTTTTTCTTCATCTTTGAAAAATTTGTTTAAAAATAATATTAAACTTATAATCTTATGAGCATATCTGGCTCATTAACAATTTGATTAAGATTGAAAGGCCTGCCAAGGGAATTTTTAATTTACCTATTTAGATTTTACATTTGCGTTGTGTCTGTATTTCAAAAAATCTCTTTGGTTCAATTTCGGAATTATCCGCAACAGTCTTTTCATTTTCAAAAGAAGATTGTGGGTATTTGTGGCGTCAACGGAACGGGTAAGACAAATCTCTTAGACGCTATTTATTATTTATGTTTTACTAAAAGTTATTTCTCTAAACCCGAGGCGAAAAATGTAACTCATGACATGCAGGGCTTCAGAATCGAAGCGGAAGTTTTTGATGGAGAGACTCCCCAAAAGTTAACATGTATTTTGCGGGAGAATGGTAGAAAGGAGTT